>JAQVID010000438.1 GCA_028695865.1 Thermoguttaceae bacterium
GGCTGAATAATTCGTTCCTGGGTGGTGCCGGGCAGTTGCAGAAGATCGCCCAAAGAAGGAGGTGAAGGAACAAACAATCCTTGTGCCGCCTGCTCCTTCCGAAACGCTTCCACTTCCCGAACGTAATTCTTGAGAGCGGCAAAATCAAGCGAATAAGCCGATTCAGGGACGTCTTGTACCATTTTGACCGTCACCAGAATAGTTCCGCGGTCTACATAACGACGAACCAGTGACTCCACTTTCGTTTCCAAAGGAGAATAAAGCTCCGGTAAACGGATACTTATTTTCAGAAAGCGATTGTTGACTGTTTTGATTTCGGAAAAAAGCGTAACGCCCATTTCGCGCGTTTTCGCTTCTCCATATCCTGTCATGCTCAACAGCAAGGTTCACCTCGTTGACTTGCGGATTCGTGCCCAATCTCTCAATAATCGATAACCAAAACCGCAAATCAACCACGACAAGAAGCAATACTTCCTGCTCGCAGAATTTGCGGTCTTCAATAAGTTTAATACTGCAACAGTATAATCAAGCAACTACTTTTTCGCGGCTTCCGCCGGTTTGGCAGGAGCTTTTGCGTCAGCAGCAGGAGCCGTTGTCGCGGGAGCTTTTGCGTCAGCAGCAGGAGCCGTTGCCGCGGGAGCTTTTGCGTCAGCAGCAGGAGCCGTTGCCGCGGGAGCTTTTGCGTCAGTAGCCGGAGCCGTTGCCGCGGGAGCTTTTGCGTCAGTAGCGGGAGCCGTTGCCGCGGGGGCCGCGCCATCCGCCGGGACTTCCGGCTTAATGGGAGCGACCCGTTCCGGCACGTCACCGAACATTTTGCTTTTGGACTGCGTATTGAGAATATAACGACCGCCCAGGCAAGCGAGAAACCAAATAATCACAACGACAACAGTAATACGAAGGAAGACGTCGCTGGATTTTGGGCCGAACGCGCTGTTTCCACCCATACCACCAAAGGCACCGACCAGTCCACCACCCTTACCGCGCTGAATCAGCACGATGATGATGAGAAACAGGCACAAAAGGACCATAAAAATAAAAAATAGGGTTTGTAAAAAACTGATCATATTGAACCCCTGATTTGGTTTTTCTTTTCTGCAATCGCTGTACGCGGCCTCCAAGCGGAAAACCAGGTACAGCAAAAACACTCAATATAGCGACGAACAGCGACGAAACATGCTTTTCCAAAAGAAACATCTTCGTCATTCTTTATTCATCTCAACGAACGGCGTTAATAATACCCATGAAAGCATCCACTTTAAGCGAGGCACCACCGACCAGCGCGCCATCGATATCTTCGATGGAAAGAAGGTCTTTGGCGTTTCCGGCCTTGACACTGCCGCCATACTGAATGCGAACGACATCGGCAACATCATGTCCATAACGATCGGCAATCAAACCACGCAGGAAGACGTGAACTTCTTTGGCCTGTTCCGGGGTCGCGACTTCACCGGTACCAATAGCCCAAACGGGCTCATAGGCGATCACACATTTCTTCATATCTTCAGCGGAAACGCCCGAGAAAGAACCGTCGAACTGACGGCGATTGACATCATTGGTCGTACCATTCTTTCGTTCGTCAAGGAGTTCTCCAACGCAAACGATCGGAATCAAACCGGCCTTCAGCGCGGCATGGACCTTTTGATTGACCAGTTCGCTCGACTCGCCCATGATATGACGGCGTTCGCTGTGACCGAGAATGACATACTGGCAACCGACATCGGTGAGCATGGCCATTTCCAGTTCGCCGGTAAAAGCTCCTGCCTTCGCAAAATAAGCATTTTGGGCACCAAGACCGATGTTTGATCCGGCGATGATCTGCCCGACCGGCTGCACATAGAGACTGGGAGGACATATCGCAATATCCACTTCCGAGACGCCTGCCGCCGCTTCTTTCAATCCCTGAGCCAATGCGGTGGCTGTGTCAAGTTTCATATTCATTTTCCAGTTGCCGGCTACCAAAAGACGTCGCATTTCTTACCCTTCCTGTTATTTATTTGGTTCTCATGTTCAACTCACTGAACACAATATTGGAAATTAAGCAAAATATCATTATAAAAAACATTGCCCTTTCTGCAAGGGGGCCTGTTTAATCAATTTTCCTTCAATGTCAACAAGGAAAAATACAAAAAATGGAAAAAATACGATAAACGGCGGATTTGAGTTACATAAACTTGTTTATGTGCCTTTCGAAGATATTTGAGTCTCCACGACGAACATACCCACTTGTCAGGTTGTTTGTCATCAGCCGTTTCATCCGTCTCCGCGAAAAAGATTCAATGGAGTCGAATAACCGTTTACAATGGCACGGCAAAACGGTATATTATGATGTATAACGACCGATACTTCAATTTTTCGGTGACGCGATTCCTGTTCACCTTTGAAAAACGGAAAAAACTCGAACCGCACAACGCTCGAAAAACCGAGTAAAGCCGGTCCTTATGCCTGTTTTTTCCCGTGATATTTTTCACGGACAATCAGAAAGGGACGAATACGATTTAAACGGCAAGTGTCGTTTGCGGCGACTTTGGGACCGCGCCCCGTGACACGCTGCATACATGCCCACGATGTTGCCTGTATTTATACAGGCCAAAACAGAACCTCCCTGTCAGCGCAGGACCATTCCTCATGAAATCGCAAAAAAAAGTACTCCTTATTATTGAGACGACGACCGGATTCGGACGGGAGATATTTCGCGGAATTACATCCTATGTTCGAGAGAAAACGCATTGGTCGATCAATATTGAAAATCGCGGCGCGACCGATCCGTTACCGGTCTGGTTGGCCGACTGGAAGGGCGACGGGATCATTTCGCGTTCTTCATCGGCGTCCGTTTGTCAAATGCTTCGCAAGATAGGGTGTCCGCTCGTTGAACTCTATGGTGATAACAAGACGATTCGCTCGGAAGTGTACTGCGACCGTCATGAAGTTGCGAGACTGGCCGCGCGGCATTTCGTCGAAAACGGTTTCAAGAACATTGCGTTCTATTCTTTTGGTCATTCATGGTGGATTCGCGAAAGGCAATACGCGTTTGCCCAATTTTTGGCGGAGCACCATCTTGACCTGCTGCTTCCTCCTGACCTGGAATCGAACGGAACGACAAAAAAGTCGGGCGACCGCGATATTTCGCCTGTCTGGGACATTCACAGCGAGCGAAATTTATCGCGGTGGTTACGCTCTTTGCCCAAACCGGTTGGAATCTTTGCCGGCTTTGACCCTGCCGCAATTCGAATTATCAATACATGTCAAACGCTTGATATTCGCATTCCGGAAGAAGTCGCCGTACTGGGAGCGGGCAACGATACGTTTTTGTGCGAGGCTCTTACACCGTCTTTATCGAGCATCGACCTCAATCCTTACGGAATCGGTTACCACGCGGCCAGTCTTTTGGCAGAGCGAATGGACAAGCGGCGGCGATCAACGACGACCGTGCCGATTGTGCTTCAGCCGTTCGGTTTGGTCGCGAGGAATTCGACAGATATATTATTGGGTAAAAACGAAGACATTGTTCGCGCCGTGGGATACATTCGCGAAAACGCAACCCGGGGTATCAAGGTCACCGACATTCAGAATGAGTTGAGTATTTCGCCTAAAACACTTCAGCGAGGGGTAAAAGAACTTCTGGGCCGGACGCCGGAACAGGAAATCATTCGGGTAAGAATTGACCTTGCCCGACGCCTGTTACGTGGCTCGCAACTGTCTCTGCCCGAGATCGCTGCCCGGTGCGGATTTGCGTCTACAAAATACTTTATTAACGCGTTTCGCAAGACCTGTGGCGAAACGCCAAAACAGTATCGAAGTGGAGCCGCGCAGACCAGTCCCGGAATGTAGTCTGTCGCGGCTCCATAGAAATCAGAGTGGTCAGGAACACCTGATCGTTCATTCCTGATCGTTCATTCCTGATCGTTCATTCCTGGTCGTTCATTCCTGATTCCGGACAAGCGGTCACCGGAAGATTTGATTGTCACGATTTTTTGGCGACATTGATCTTTCGCGGCTGGATTTCTTCCCGTTTCGGAAGGTGAACGGTGAGGACTCCATCG
>JAQVID010000439.1 GCA_028695865.1 Thermoguttaceae bacterium
GGCGACATGCTCGAACCAGTTGGATGAACCTGTCTGGACACTGACAGCAAGTTTGTCATTGAGCCAATGCTCAATATGGTTGCCCATGACGACGATTTTTCCTTTGTTAAAACCGTCCCGCAGTCGTGGCCCGGCATCATATTTACGGTGATACATGGCATAGAGTCCTCCGGTTCCGAAACGTTCGTACTCGGGATTCGTCTTGCGGTTTACATCGTCGATAATCTGATACTCATAACCGCGGGCCTTGAGCTTGTCCGACCACGAATAATAAAATACGCCGGAATTGCCCCCAAAAGGAACTTCAAATTCAAACTCAAGAATAAAATAGTGATAGTCGCCCTTGTAAAAAATATCGGTTGCTTTTCCAGTGGGATGAAGAATTCCGTCTTTGAGTTCCCAATGCGTGATGGGATGACAATCGCCGTCGGTCCACTGGGACAAATCTTTCGCGTCGGTCAACACTTCGGTTTTAACGCACTTGAACTGACGCGTCGGGAGGGTTGCCGGTTCGGTCATCGGTGTTACGGAAAAAACGCCGTCTTTCGCGTTGAGCGTTCCTTTTGGAACCTCGGCGCCAAATGAATTGTCCGATGAACTGTCCGAAAATTGAAGTCCGGCACACGTCAATAAGACCGCCAGTACCCAAGTCCATTGATTTTGAAAATACATTGTTTCTGCTCCTGTCTTAATACTATTGATCGTCTGTATTTTCTAATAACGCATCGTTTGCCTTTGAGTGAAATGGGAAACCATTCAAACCGCGTAACGGGAAAATCCAGACAAAATATGATGTTGTTTGAAAAAAATCGCAAATACAAATTGGAAACTTGTCGTCGCGACTACCCGAGCCAGGAATCGACTTGCTCAAACGTCCACGGCTGACGCTGTTGACGTCGCATGAAGATACTTGCGTTTGCTTTTTGAGCGTTTTCGCCGATAAAACAGCGTTTATTGTGGTCCCATTCGACGAGTCCACCGTCGAATTCCATCATGGAAATTTGTCCGGCATGAGCAATTATATCGGTACACGCGCCCATTTCAGCCGTATAATACGGTTTTTGTCCCGTCTTAATACAATGCGTAAAATGAACATGTTCACCGCCTTGCACGCCAGGCAGACCGTCTGGATTCGTTCGACTCACCATGCAGTGACGAAGCTCGCGACCAACGTCAATATCTTTCGGACCCGGCCGCCATGTCAAAATCTTTGGATCACTTGCTGTTAATACGCTCTGATAAAGCGATGGACCTTTGGCCAAAATCCAACCGTCTTCTCCTTCAAATTTAATGCCCGGCGTCTTATCGCTGAAAATACGAACGGTTACACCATTTGCGAATTCAGCATTGTAGTCGAAGCCATTGGTAGTGTTCCAGGGCTCATCCGCCCCGGGATAATGCCACCGCATGAACGGACTGGGACTGGTCGGGCTTCCCCAATATCGAAGAGCAGGCGTTGTGTCCGAATCGATAGCCCAAGTCGCCAAATTAACATAATGAGCCCCCCAATCAGGCAGAACACCACCGCTATACACCAGATTATGCCGCCAACTCACATGAGAAATCGCCGGAATATACGGCAGAATTTCGGATGGACCGGACCACATGTCGAAGTCTAGTGTTTTCGGTATGGGACATGGCAGAAACGATCGCTTTTCACGGCTCTTTTCCCGATAGGGCAGAAGCACTTTCACATGTTTTAGTTTGCCAATGAGTCCGTTGCGAACCACATTGATCAAAAATTGATTGGTATCGACCGTGCGATTTTGCGACGCGGTGAGAAAAACTCGTCCGGTCTTCTTTTGTGTCTCCACAAGAATTTGACCTTGTTCAATGGTAAGAGTAGGCTTCTCGCATATGACATCTTTACCTGCCTTCATGGCCGTAACGGCCATGAGCACATGCCACTGATCTTGAGTAACAATGTCAACGGCGTCAATATCTTTTTGTCGCAACAGTTCGCGAAAATCGTGAATCGTATCGACAGAATATTCTCGACCATTTTCCTTGCCGTAATACTGATCGACCATACTTTTCTTTCGAGCCAAATGTTCCTGGTCAACGTCACACAAGGCGATGATCTGCTGCTCCTTATTGCGCAACATAAGATTGATATTCCATCCTGCGTGCGATCCGCAACCGATCACCCCCATGGTAATCCGCTGGCTGGGAGCCGGTTTCCCGTCTCGCCCCAACGCGGTACCAGGTATCAGTTCCGGCAAACAGGTTCCCAGTCCCAATAAAGCACTTGTTCCAAGGAGTGATCCTGTTTTTAAAAATTCGCGACGATTCTTCATACCTGGTCCTTTCTTTTTATTTTCCATTTTCGTATCACATCCACGCGGGCGGATTGACGCCTTCACAAGCCGGACTCTTACGGAGTGATCTTTACTCCGAGTTCGTATAAAATGAACGAGTACATATCGGTCGATTCTTCAATCACCTTGGCAATCGGTTTTCCGCGGCCGTGTCCCGCTTTGGTTTCAATTCGAATGAGAATCGGATGATTGCCTGTCTGCGCGTTTTGGAGTGTAGCGGCGAATTTGAACGAATGGGCCGGAACAACGCGGTCGTCGTGATCCGATGTCATGACGAACGTGGCCGGGTATTCTTTTCCTTTTTCAATTCGATGAAGCGGGGAATATCCGCGAAGATATTCGAACATTTCGGCGCTTTCTTCGCTTGTTCCGTAATCGGTTGCCCAGGCCCAGCCGATGGTGAATTTGTGATAACGGAGCATATCGAGAACACCAACCGCGGGAACGGCGACTTTAAACAGATCGGGCCGCTGCGTCATGACTGCCCCGACCAGCAGACCGCCGTTCGAACCGCCGTGAATCGCAAGCTTGCTGCTTGAGGTATAACCGGTTCGAATTAAATGCTCCGCGGCGGCTATGAAGTCGTCGAATACATTTTGCTTTTTGAGCCTGGTGCCCGCCTGATGCCATTGTTCACCATACTCTCCACCCCCGCGAAGGACGGCAACAGCAAATACTCCGCCATGCTCCAAAAACACTGTTCGTTCCGGCTTGAACATGGGCGTCATATTGATATTGAAACCGCCGTATCCATAGAGCAAGGTTGGATGTGTACCGTCGAGTCTGATTCCTTTCCGATGTGTGACGAACATCGGTGCTTTGGTTCCGTCGCGACTGGTATACCACAGACGCTGCGTGATGTATTGCTCCGGATCGAATTTCAACTTTGACGGGAAGACATCGATTGATTTTCCCGTATTGAAGTCGTAACGGTAAACGGTTGCCGCTTGCAGGAAGGAAGTAAAACCATAGAACAGTTCCGAATCGCCCTGTTCCCCGGAGAGACTGACAACGCCAATACCAGGTACATCGAGCGAGCCTGTTTTCTTGCCGGAAATGTCAAAAAAATCAACCTCATTTGCCGCGTCTTTCAAATACGTCGCGACAAAAACGTTGCCCGAGGCCAGTACCGTTTCGAGCAGTACTTTTGATTCCGGAATAACATCTTGCCAAAATTCCGGAAGTGGTCGGTCTGGATCGACTCGCACAAGTCGCTTGTTCGGGGCCTTGTAGTCGGTCAACAAGTAAAAAATCCCGTCACGCACGGCAACGACCGAAGTCTCCGCGTCGAACGCCGGATAGACGACACGAAAGGCCGTCTCATTCTTGCCGAGCGGTCGAAACGAAAGCCGATTTCCATAGGTCGATTCTGTTTCGTAAAGGAAGAGCCAATTCTCGTCAAGATCGGTATCGGCGGAACAATTAATCTTCGGATTCGATTTATCTTCAAAGACAAGCGTGTCTTGCTCTTGCGGAGTACCCAAACGATGATAATAGACTTTTTGGAATTCGTTCTTGGCGACCAGTTCTTTTCCGGAGGCCGGAGCGTCGTATCGACTGTAGTAGAATCCGTCTTTCTCCCAGGCCAAATCGGAAAATTTAACCCAACGCAAATGGTCATCCAAAAGTCGGCCTGACGCAATCTCTGTTACGAACACTTCCTGCCAATCGCTGCCGCTTCGCGCCACGGACCAGGCAAGATATTTGCCGTTTTTGGAA
>JAQVID010000440.1 GCA_028695865.1 Thermoguttaceae bacterium
ATCAAGCGGATGACCGGAGGCGTAAAAACCACAATAAGGAGCGACGAAAACATGATTGCCGAAAATGATTTTTGCCCCATCGACCAGTGAGCAATTACGATTCATATAAAAATCGTCCCCGATTTCAACATTATACCCCAAGTCGCACCAGAAAGGCTGCTCGATGAGGAAATTCTTGCCGATTCGGTACACGATTTGCTTCATGAGCTTGCGACGCGCCTGGATCATGGACGGTCGCAGTTGATTATAAACAAAGCATAAATCATAGCAGCGGTCGCGGTCTGCGCAAACTTCAGGATCGTGATTGGCGTCGTAAAGCATGCCCAATCGGGCTTTTTCTTTTTCGGTTAACATTGTTTTTTCCTGTTGCTCTTTCGCTCTTTCGTCATGCAGAGTCTTGTCCGTGGAGTTCTTTTTCTTGTCGTGCTCTGTTCCGTCATTATAATGGAACAGCGTTTGCGAGTCAACTGTTGATGATCCCGGAGTGGGGAAAGTGTTGACATGAACGAGTGTATCCTGCCTGCTTTTGCCGACTGGGCGATTTGACCTTCCTGAAGCGCAAGCGTTCCAAGGTGTTTCTTCCGCCCGCAGTTTCTTGCTTGGGTGAAATTTTTCAAACGGGGACGAACAGAAATCGCCGTAAGCGGTTACAAGAATAAAGCAACTTTGATCTTATCGGTTTTGGCTGATTTTTCGTGTTGTAAGCCGCGTCATTCCCCGTTTCCCAAGGTAAACAGGGAGTGAACGAAACGGATCAATGATCATTGTTCACGGTGATCGCTTGGATCGCTGTGATCGCTGTGAAAACCACCGTGCGAGAAATCGGGGGCGAATCGTTGCGATGATTGTCAGAAGTTACTACCGACCCCGTTTTCTTCCGCAATCGACAAGCCACTGCGGGGAGCGGTGACCGCCGGAAGTTGTTGCGGCAAAAGGGAAGCAGGACGCAAGACATGAAATTGACCGGCAGGAACGGATTCGGTATTACTTGCGGGACGCGGGCGAAATCCGTTGTTCGACTCTTGAATGCGTTCCTTCTCTTGTGGAGCTTTTGACGCTTTAGGAGTAGCTTCAGGCTTTTTGGGCGTCTCGACCACCGTCGATTCTTTTTGTTTCTTATGCGAAGAACCGTTCAAAAACGTTGCATTCGACGAAGCGGTTGCCGGCGCGTCGGCCGCGACTTTCACTTCAGCGCGTTTTTCCGTCACTTGAGAAGCCGGAGCGATTCCCGGCTTGACTACGGTATGAGGGGTTTCGATACTGGAAACCGCTTTTCCAGTCTGAACCTTTGCGCTCACCGCGGTGCCTTGCGGTGTACCCGAAGATTTTTGAGGAGAATCCGTCCGGAATTGGCCCAAATTCGAAAGTATGTTTACGGCAATGGGAGCCGCCTCGGCCGGGCGGCCAGGGACAAGTGATTCTTTGGACGCCTTGCCTTGGGTAAGCATCATACGCAACTTGCCTTCCCGCATGGCAACTTTGACCTGATTCGTTTTTTCCCGGTCAAGAAGAACGGAAACAATCGGAATCTTTTTCAAGCGATCGCTGGTGTCGGGCAATAGTTCTGTTTGCACAGAATAGATTGACACGTTTTCGACCAAAGGCTTGGAGACAATTCGTTGCAAAGGCTGATCCAGGGACTCCCCTTGTTTGGCAACGCGTTCTTCCAGCAAAACATTAAGCGAAACGCGATCTCCCGCCGAGACGACATCTTCAAGCTTTAAGATTGAGGCCAAATCGCTGAACGTTCCACCACTGGTAACATTTTCAATTCGGATCGGAACGACGGAAAATCCCGGTGGAATGAACGAGGCTTCATGATTGGACGATTCGACTTTCATTTCCAGATCAAAACGGCTGATTGGTTTATTGCGGGCAATATTTCCGACCACTTTGCGCCCCGCGATTCCTTCATAACGGAAAATCGCGTTCTGGGGGACTTTGTCTTCCGGTACAAGATCGAATCGAATATTTTGAGGGCCAAGCTCCGTCCCGGGAGTGAGGTCTGCTTTCGCGACCATGATTTGCGTTTGAGGTCCGTTTGCGGTAAGCGGTGCTTTGGCACTGTCGCCTTGTAACATTGCTTTCACAACAAAAGAACAACCAACGCCGCAAGCTAGCGCAACAATCAACCAAGCAAACAATTTATAGTGCATATCAGTCTTCCACTTTCAGTCCATGGTGTACCGGTTCCCTTTCCAGACGGTCCCCGGCGACTCTTCAATCCTGCCAATATATTATATCGGTTTTTTTGGCTTTGTATATGAATTTACACGCTCTCTTCAGAAAAACCGGAAGAGTCTTGGTCTTTTATCGGCCAAATCGCCCAGAAAAAGTCGATGAAAGTCGTCTTCTGTTTTTTATCTGTTTATCTATTTCGCTAACTTCCGTTTATTACGCAAATACCGTGTAGAGCACCCACGCCGCCGATACTGTGCATGTTACCGAAAAAATACCCGGGAACGACCTGCTTGACCACTTCGAGTCAATGTTTACAACCTTTCGTTTTACTTATCATGCCCATATTGCGCATTGTGATATTAAAGACTGGCTCACCCGTTGTTTTTTTCCTGTCAGGTATTGTTTTCGTCTGATCGGGCGCTGTTTTTGGTACTCAATAAGGTAAAAACCGCTGGCATGACAATGAGTGAAGCGAACGTACACGCCGAAATACCAATGACCAGAACGCGACCCAAACTCTCCAAACCGCGGTGACTGGCGATCATGAGAGAGCCGAAGCCGATAATCGTTGTTAATGTCGTCATGACAATCGAACTGGCCAGCGACGGTGGCATGGAATATTGACCACGCTGAAGTCGATAATTGTGTACAAGATGAACACCATCGTCGACCCCGATTCCAAGTACCAATGGTACAACAATGGTATTGGCCGGATTGAATGGAATATTGAGCAACCCCATGATCCCCAGTGCCATGAACGAACCGATCGCAAGGGGAATGAGTACTAAAAGCGTATAGCCAATGGAACGAAAGTCCAGCAGAATCAAAAGGCAAATCGCTAAAAAAGCGCCAATGGCCGATTGTCGGTACGATCGCTGCATTTGAAGCGATGCCTCGTAAGTTTGAATGGGGTTACCAGTCGCGTTTGGATCAACTTTTTTGACCTTGGCGATGAATTCTTTGAGATGGTCCATCGTCCAGATTTCGGTCGTGCTGTAAATGCGCATGAGGTATCGGCCCGACTTCTGACCAATATATCGCGATAAAAGCGATTCAGGAAGATCGGACAAGTCGGGCGGGGTCGGACTGGCCGTATAACGTATCAGATAGAGTCGGTTTAAAATCGCTCCGGCAAACATCTGCTGAAATGTCGAGATGCGATGAATCCATTCATCATTGGATAGAAGTCGAATCTGCTCCCTTGCAAGGTCCAAATGGCGAATCGTTTCCAGAAGCTGCCGTTGACTTGTGGTGTTGTCGTCGCCCGGACCGGTCGGCCTGACTGCTTGTACAGGAACCGGCATTGTTTCAAGGGTCTGCCGAAGAAGGCCGAGTACTTGTCCCATTTTCTGAGCGTCTGGATTAACCATTCCGGCGGGCCGTTCCGGCAGATTGGCAAGCTGCTGCGCAATGGCGTTGATGATTGATTGTTTGGCGGGCGAGGTTACCGGAAATCGAGACACAATTTCGTCCACTTTGAGCATGGGGTCTTTTTCGAACTCCTGCTTGCGTTTGAGAAGCTCTTCACGCGAGTCGGCAATGGAGAGCGCAAACCAGGCTCCTTTGTCCCATTTTTTGAGAAGCTTCATTTCAAGATCAACGCTTTCCAGACCTTCCGGCTGCATATGGAGCAGATTGTGATCATACCAAATATTCGACAGTCCGGACGAAAGCCAGATTAAGAGTACAATCGTTCCGAACAGGACTGTTTTGGGAAAATGAAAGATGAATGCCACCACGGTATGAATGTGAACCGGTTCCGGAAGTGCCCGGGATGGATTGCGCCCGTCTGTCAAATACAGAAGAGTCGGAATGACAATAAAAGCGGACGCGGCGCACAGCATCACTCCACCGGT
>JAQVID010000441.1 GCA_028695865.1 Thermoguttaceae bacterium
TTGCCGACATATTTTGACCAGTTCGGACCGCAGTTCGAAAAATGTTCATCCTGATGAGGAGTACCATTCCAACCGGCATCGATCCAGTATGTATCGAAGGGAAGCTGATTGCGCCGGGACCAGTCGAGAACCTTGAGCAGCATCTCCGGCGTTTTGTTTCCACCGCCTGCGGTAAGAGCCAGGATCGGCGGAATGACTTTCCCTTGCGCGTCCCGGGGCGATTTGTGATCGATCATAAATCGGTGTATTACGGTTTTAAATTCACGTCGAGAGAGGTCCGAGCGACGAAACAGAACAATCGACGGCTGACGGATCGTTTCGCCCGGCATGAGCTTAAACCGTGTTTCATTCATTCCGGCGGAAACCGAAATCTGCTTTCCCTGATTGGAAAAGACGGCCTTCCAGGTTCCTGTCCAGCCAAGGGCGAAAATAAAGCCGCTCGTTTCGGAGATATCCAATTCGAGAAAAGGAACAAAGTCGTTTGAGGAACGCCCGCAAGTGCTCTGATAGACATGGTCTGTGTTCGGGGCAAGTGTAACCGTTTGCGGCGAGAAATCATTCGGATTACATAACGAGCCGACTAAATGATGAAGCCGAACCGGTCCTCCCGATGAGGATGGAATCGTCGTCTCCAGCGAGTGAAAATCGGACACGAGTCCCGTTGCCTCCCTTGGCGACAAATTCTTCAGCTCCACCGACCATTCCACGACCGGAAAATGTTTATAACTTTTGCTGTGAATGAGAATCTGCAATTTTCCGTCCGGCGTTGTACAGGTCCGTTCCCGAAACACAATGTCGTTCGACTCCGACCCTGAAAGCTCCGTAACCGTTAAGGTTTCAGGTGTCATCAGATGACCTTCATAATGAAAAGAAGGAAGCGGAATCGGATGAGTTTCGGCACCATAACCGATCGATATAACGAAAAAAAACGTTGAAATCATCGCCAGTGCGATACAAGAACATCTCATGAGGCTCTCCTTTGATTGGGGGTGGCAATAGGGAATTTTGACGTGCCCTTGAAAAAAACGGTCCGTTGACGCCACGTCAACGCCGACGCAACTAAGACGATTTTTTAAGGCCTGAACAACAGTGTCGTTTCTTTTACCAAAGAGGTCTTCCCAATCTCTTTCGAAGACATGGGAAGAGACTGCCGTTGGTTCGGCCTGTATATCGGCAACCCCTCGACAGGTTGCGTAAGAGCGGAGTCTGTTTTGCGATTCACCGAACAGTTTCATTTTACGGGAAACAGTTGCGCTTGTCAATGAATTTTCGATTCCGCATGACATTTGCCCGAAAATTCTCTTTCTGCTTCTTGCGGAGTTCTGTCATGGAGCTCTTGACGAAGTCGTTTATTATAATACACCGGTACCACAGATTGTTCGTATTATGCGGCCTGAACCCCGCCGTTTTTCGAGGTAATCGGGAAGTCAATCGCCGAAAATTGAAGTATCGACAGTACAAGACATCGATGCATTCAGTAGTGCAGTATGGTACCCGTTCCCGAGTTCTTCTTCAGAAAGTATCTTTTCGGCGCGAGTGGCGATTCTTTGTATTGGTTCTTTGGAAACGTCCGTTTCGATCCAATTTCGGACCCAACAGAAATTCCCCAACCACATAGAGGACATTTGGAAATTACAGGAAGGTCGCAGCGCCACCGCGCGAATTCTGCTTTTACATTTCGCGTAACGGGGTAGCGTTTCATCCTAAGCGGCTCTGGACCGCCGTACTCCACATTGTGTTTTGAAAAGCAATTTTGCGCATAGTTCTTGTGTCCAGATGAAAAGAATCACACCAGGCTAAGAACAGTAGGAAAATATTTTCACAGCATCGCGATAAGTCTTGTCTGTCACGTGTTACAGGAGTCTTTTGGGGCTTCCTTGTACTTCAAACTGACAAAAAATCAGCAGATTTATTGACCGTGTTCGAACGATTTCGATATTTACGGAAAAAATTGTTGACTTAGTTCATTGTTTCTGTTATCCTGTAAAGAATTCCGGTGAGCCTTTCGTGTAAATGTGAAATTCACCGTGAACGGTTACTCCCCGCTTTGTCTCCGATTGACTTCGTGAATCGGTGACTTTCAATTTGCTTCAAGCGGAAAAACAAGACAAAATCGGCATATTATACGTTTCAGAAAAGGGACATCGCCAATGGACAACGCAATAAAGACAACAAACGTAATAGATGCAAGAAATGCAATAGATGCAAGAAATGCAATAGATGCAGCAGACGCAACAAATGCAACTGTCGCAACGGACTCCGGCAAACCTGCCCGTCTTTTATCTCTTGATGCCCTTCGGGGTGCCAACATGTTCTTTATCCTGGGAGGAGCGGTTTGTTTTCGCGAACTGGCGAAATTGTGGCCCAATTCATGGACCGAAGCCATTGCCAGTCAGCAGATTCACTCTGTCTGGGATGGCTTTACGCACCACGATTTGATTTTTCCCCTGTTCCTGTTTATGGCCGGTGTTTCCTTTCCGTTTTCTTTGGCGAAACAGGTTACCCAAGGCCACACGAGTTGGCAAATTCATCGCAAAATTATCTTACGGGCATTGATCCTTGTCCTCCTTGGCTTCTTATATAATAATAAAGTTTCATTCAACTTGAGCGAACTGCGTTTTCCAAGCGTTTTGGGAACAATTGGCGTTGGCTGGATGATCGCGGCCCTGGTTTTTATCCACTCGAAAAGAACCATGCGTGTCTTGTACTGTGTGGCGATCCTTGTCGCGTATTGGTTCCTTATCGCGATGGTTCCCGCTCCGGATACCGCTACGCCCGATGCTTTTACCAAAGAAGCCTGGGCTGATCGTTGTGCCCATCTGTTGAACCCAAACGAAAACGTTCGTCGTAATTTTACAATGAACGGGAATTTTGTCGGCTATATTGACCGTACCTGTATGCCCGGTTGTTTGTACAAAAAAACCTTTGACGGATCAGCCGAAAAAAGCATTGTCGCTTCCGTGACGGCCTTGCTCGGCATGTTCTGCGGCGCATTTATTCGACGCCGCAAATTGTATTCCGCTCGTTTTCAAATGGGAATGTTTCTCTTGGCCGGAACCTTCCTCATTCTGCTGGGCATGTTGTGGAATCACGCTTTTCCCATTAACCGATATTTGTGGTCGAGTTCTTATGTCTGCCTGTCCGGTGGAATTTCCATTCTCGCCCTTGCCCTGTTCTATTTTATTATTGACATTTGTCAGTTCAAACGATGGACTTTCTTTTTCGTCGTCATTGGCGTCAATTCCATCGCGGCTTATATGATTCAACCGATATTGGGGCTGCGAATAACGAATGAATTTTTCTTTCGTGGATTTGCCAATCTCTTCGCGGAAAAATCAGCTCAGGGACTCATTATGGCCGTCGGATACGTCACTGTCACCTGGCTTGTTCTCTATTTCTTCTATCGACATAAAATATTCTTTAAGGTGTAACCGTTCCAGGGAAGGAATGATCGTTCGCCATGGACGGCGTGAAAGTGTCACGCCGTCATATCGGTACCGGCATTCTGTCGAGTAACCTGCAGTGTGGCTGTATCGCATGGCTCATGAGGATTGGATTTACCAAAAACGAATGGAGTGTCCAGTACAATGAGTGGTGTCATACATGACTCATACATCTTGTATGATCGTGGTTCGTGGTTCTATTGCGGTTTTCCGAGGGCCAACTGGGGTGACTTGCTGAAAATTGAAATATCAGTAGTATAATTGCATGTTTTGATATTTTCTTCGTTAAATTCATGATTTTCAACGATTCCCTATTGCTATATTTCTTTTTTATTTACTATAATGAGCACAGAATATGGTTTTTTGTCCGGTTGGCGACTTGCAAGTGGAAAAAGTCGCCAACGATGAGAGTTGTTTGCATTGCTGCTTTTGGAGTACAAGGGGATCGCATGTTCAATTTAAATGGGTCTCTGGCGCGAACTATGGGTAAAATTGACACAAATTGGGCAAAAACGGTCGAGTACGACCATTTTTGGGATTTTTTTAGGAAAGACAGCAATGTAATCGTTTTGTTAAAATCCCTTCCGGGT
>JAQVID010000442.1 GCA_028695865.1 Thermoguttaceae bacterium
GTACTTGCTCCCTTCGATTTCATAAAGATCGTCAGACGGCATGAGAGCCAGAACGAGGACGCCTCCCCCTTGCGACCCGAATCGGCAGTAGACCGGACTCATGCTTTTGAGTTCGTCTTTGCTTTGCGTTTTGACCAGATCGGTAAATTTTCGCGTTGTGCCGTAAATCATTCCAATAAGCGGAATCCGCTGAATGATTCCGTCAAACCATTTGATTACAGCCTGTCGAATAACAACTTCGGCAAAGAAGCCGATCAGAAACAGCGTGGCCAGTACCAGTAGCCAGCCAAAGATATAAGCGTAGCTGCTTCCTTCGACAAATTTAATACCGACGTTACTGAGCATTTTTCCGAACGCGGTCGATGGTCCAAGCCAGGTAATAAAAAACCGGGAAAGCCAAAGAACAATGACAACGGTTACAACAAGCGGCAACACGATCACGGTTCCGGAAACAAAGTACCGGAGAATCAGCCTCACAACCGATTGTTTTTTTCCCGGGGAATCATCCTGTGGGGCATTGCCCTGCGGTACGACTGAATTTTCTTTTTCAGGAGTGTCTTCTGTTTTTATGTTTTCCACTTAACGTTCCTTATGTTTCGACAAGAGAGTTTAACTTTTTATTTCAGCGGGGTCAGTGTAACGTTGCGGAACAGGGCCGGGCCGCCTTCGGACTGAAACGCGACCGCGCCTTCGACGTTCTCGACACCCGTTGCCCAATTGACAATTTCACCATTGACACGAACGACAATTAAATCTTCAAAGCAGGTGATTTCGAATTTGTTCCAGTCGCTGCCGGACGGCGATTCGGCATCGCGGAACTTCTTGACATGGCAGTAGTCGCCGGCAAATTCATGCTTTTTCCCGGTAACATATCGCGCGGCGTCTCCCTTGATGACCAGTCCGTGAAACCCGAAAAGATCGCCTGTCAGACCTCGCATAACCTGGAGTTCAACACAGCGGGGTAAAAAAGTCCCAATCGGCGAGGGACCGGTTATTCGAACCAGAAAACCACTGTTCGTCGGAATCTTGCCATTGGGAAACGAATATTCGCCCCGAACGGTAAAGTTGCGATATTTTTCTTTCGTAGCCAGGTATCCGAGTTGTTTGCCGGTAACTTCAAGCTCATTGCGATTATTCACGCGGAACACTTCACTCTTTTTTCCACCGTGGTCCAAAAAATAATCCATGGCGGCAACTGCCTGACGCGAGCACAAATCGATGGGCTTATGCTCACCCTGATCGGCGGAATTCGCAACGTTCACGCTCAAAACACAAGCACAAAACACAAACACAAAAAACGACAAAATTCGTTTCATCATATTCCTTTACAATAGGTCACGCGTTTCCCAATGGGTACCGACTCCTCTTGAATTTCCCATCGATCAGTGTCAGGCCCTGTTTTCTGACCGATAAACAAGGAACACGACAGGAAAAGTCAAGTGTCGGCAATACAAAAAACTTCGGCCGGGGAAAGCCGCCGAACTGATCGACACGCTTTCCCGGCATCACAAAATACATGCGGTCACGAAATCGTCGGAACAACGAACTCACCACGATATTCACGCGTTTCCAGGGCCGTGGCCTGTGCATTGTCCACGAAGACTTCTTTCTTCGGATCGAAATGAAGCATTGGTCCCATGGCCAGCGGCGTTTTCTTGAGGTCGGTTCCATTCTGCTCCAGATGGGCAACCGTTCGTTTGAGCGTATCGACATTATCGTCGTGACCCGGAATCTTGGCGACCAATCCAAGCGCTTCATCCACGGAAACAGTGTTCTTTTCGCCAAGATAATACGAGATGTTTCCCAAATGAGCCAGTCCGGCACCCAAATGACCGCAGCGAGCACTGGCGTTCAACTTGCCCGAATCGCCCGCGTCAATGGCGTCCATGAGATTACTGAAATGATCTTCGCCTGGCGCGGTGAATGTCTTGATCGTTTTACCCGCCTTGTCCATGGCAAACGTACCCTTTTTGCCCCATACCCACATTCCTTCGCTGCCATAGGCGATCACACCGATTTTAGCCGTAAAATACGCGTCGGTTTCCAGACCACGTGTCTCGAAAACAAGCGTCTTTCCGCCCGCGTAATTAAAGATCGAAACCTCCGTATTGGGCGTGTCGCCCGCGTCAATATAATTGGGGTCCTTACGTTCAGCCTGATAACCAAGTCGCCCGCCATACGTAATAACACTGATCGGAAATTCTTCCACTCCCAAGGCACCGCGTGAAATGTCCATCTGGTGCGGTCCCTGATTCCCGGAATCGCCGTTGCCGTAAAGCCGCTGCCAATGCCAATCGTAGTGAAAATTGGGTCGCGTTGGCGGATCGACAATCGGAGCCGGACCACTCCACAAATTATAATCGACAGATTCCGGAACAGTATATTTACCAAGAGCGCCGATAGACTTGCGTCGCTTA
This sequence comes from Thermoguttaceae bacterium, assembly GCA_028695865.1. Lineage (GTDB taxonomy): Bacteria > Planctomycetota > Planctomycetia > Pirellulales > Thermoguttaceae > JAUNBG01. The sequence continues at coordinate 2,418 of JAQVID010000442.1, forward strand.
TAACACAGGCCGCGAACCAGCTTGATTTCGCCGATTCCTCCCGCCTTGAGAAAGCTTAACGATTCCTTGATGAATCCCAGCGAACGACTCTGAGTACCGGTCTGACACATTACACCGAATTTTTTCGCCGCGGCCACAAGCGTTCTTCCTTCATGCAAATTGTGACACAAAGGCTTTTCCAAATAGACATGCTTCTTTGCCTGCATGGCCCAGAATCCGCAAAGAGCGTGCCAATGATTCGTCGCCGCGCACGAAACAATATCCAAAGAAGTATCCGACAGAGCCTCACGCATGTCGCGAATGACCTTGGGACGCTTGCCGTCTTGAAGCTTCGCGACCTTCTGAGCAAACGCTTCCGCGTGTTGTGTATCCGGGTCACATACATAAAGAATAACCGAACGCGGGTCCTTCGCAAACGAACTCACATGGCCGCCGCCTCGACCGCCACATCCCATAATCATCACACCATAAAGCGAGTTGGCGTCTCTTTTCTTCTCTTGAGCGTTTCCACTCAAAGCCTGAAACCCCAGTGCCGTCGCGGTCAGTGCCGACGTACTCAAAAATTGTCGTCTCGAAAATTCCGTCATGTCAACTCCTTTGCGTTTTAGGGAAGTTATTGTGTATTCAGTGCAACACCACATATTCTACACAATCGAAAAGACAATTTCAAGTATTCGGTCACAATATAAAGGTTTTACTTGACTTTTCGGGTTGCGTTGCCTGAAAATCCCGTTTTCCGAAGGCAAACGAGGAGCAAGTCGCCGAAAATTGACGTTTCGACAGTCTAAAATACAAATGGGGGTGCGTTCGAATTTCGCGGATACGTTGTGAAGGCATGAAAACGTTTATGTAATATTGTCACACAATTATATCTATGGTGTATTATTCCATGTGTTGTCCCTTCGTTGTTACACGATTCATCGCAACGTTGTCCCGCTTTTTAAAGTACACTCCTTTCTTTTTAAAGTACACTCCTTTTGGCAAACCCGCCGGTCCTATCGTGCCCACAAGGCAGGACGAATAAGGCTTTCCGGCAGCATGGGAACGGAGTCCAAAACCTTGTCGAAAAGCTCTTGAGAAAGCGGTTTGACTTTGAACGCTTCAAGATTCCCTCGCAACTGCTCCACCGTATCCACACCGAAAACGACGCTGTGAACCGCAGACCAGGCCAAAACAAATTGAATGCAAAACGCCTTAAAATCATAGCCGTTTTCTTGCGCTAACTCCATGAGTTTGCGACGATATGGAACAATCGCCGACAAAGACACTGGTATTTCGTTTTCCGGCATGAGGAGAAGACCTTGCAGGAATGCGCTTCGGGCAAAAACCGCCATGTTCCTTTGTGCGGCCTCTTCCAGAAATTGATCATATCGCCGGTCGAGTAAATTACACGGCAGTTGTACGTAATTCACGTCAAGAGCCTGACGCAGGTATTGGGTTGAATCAAGCGAGACACCGATTCCACCGACAAGTCCCTCGTCCAGCAGTCGTTGCATGCGCGAAATATGCCGGATATCGTCTTCCCGGTGAAAAAGCAGCACAGCGACTTTATCCCGACGCAGACGACGCAGTGATTCCTCCAAATGAGACCGAATAAAATCAAACGCGTCCGAA
>JAQVID010000443.1 GCA_028695865.1 Thermoguttaceae bacterium
GCCTGATTATCAGCGGACTGGGCGGTCTTTTCTTTTTGGGAGTGGCCACGAAACGAACCAATGGTCCCGGGGCGATTTGCGGAATCACCGCGTGTGTCATTATACAATTTGTACTTGGATACTACCAAAGCGTGCACCTTTTGCTGTTTTCCACGACCGGTTTTGTTTCGTGTGTCGTGATCGGATATTTTTCAAGTTTCATGTTTTCTTCGAAGGGAAAAATCGATGTTAAAAAATGATATTAAAGGTTTAATTGCAGCTCCGTTTACTCCCATGCTGGCCGACGGCTCGATCAATCCGGCTCAAATTCCGGCCTACTATCGCCAACTGCGGGACGATGGACTAAGCGGCGTATTCGTTTGCGGCAGTGCCGGCGAAGGCGTTTCGATGACACGTGAGGAACGAATGGAAGTTGCGATGGCCTGGAAGAACTGTATTGAACCGGGCTTTAAGCTCATCGTTCATATCGGTCATACTTCTTATCGCGAATCGCAACTTCTGGCCGAACATGCCGAAAAAATCGGGGCCGATGCCGTTGGAGCCATTGGACCTTGCTTCTTCAAGCCGGCAAACGTAAAAGACCTTGCGGACTTCTGTGGTCAAATCGCTTCGCACTGCCCGAATACGCCGTTTTATTATTATCATATTCCCGGGCTGTCCGGAGTAACACTCTCCATGAAAGCTCTTTTGGAAGAGGCGAAAAGCATTCCCAATTTTTGCGGTATGAAATTTACATTTCACAACATGTATGAATATCAGCAATGTCAAATGGTCGATCCGGAGCGATTTAACGTCATGTTCGGCCATGATGAAAACCTGCTTGGCGGTATTGTACTCGGTTCAAAAGGGGCCGTTGGTTCGCTCTATAATCAGATGGGCAAGTACGCCAATCGCCTTATTCAAATGGTCAAGGAAGGAAATTACGACCAGGCCGCGGAATGGCAAAAACACGCGGTCAGTGTCGTCGATATACTGATGAAATACGGTGGTGCGGTCCCTGTCGGAAAAGCCATGCAGACGATGATCGGAATCGACTGCGGTCCGGTGCGGCTTCCGCTGCGTTCACTGACCCAGGAACAAATCGAATCCTTAAGAAAAGACCTGGAATCGATCGGCTTTTTCGACTGGCGATAAACACTGCTACGGTGTTGCTCCCCGTTTACCTTGGAAAACGGGGAACTTCAGGTCGCACAACGCGAAAAATCACGTAAAGCAGATATAAACAACGAGCAGATATAAACAACTGTTTGCAACGGGCAAATTTATTTCTGCCGGTCAGAAAAGAACGCAATCGCTTTTTCGAGCTGCGGGTCAAAATAAGGAGCCTTTCCGGCGGGTTTGAAATTGTCTAAATCCGTCGAATCCGCGTTCGACGGAGCCGGTTTGCCACGTGGAATAACGCTGTGGTGTTCCTGATTCTTTTCGTCGTCACCGGATTTTGAATCCAATCCGAGGAGAGCTTCGTACTGGCGACGAACACGAACCGACTTGGCCTGCTTCATCTCATCAATCAATGTCTCATAATTTTTCAGCGTGTCTGCCACAGCCTGATCAACCTGATCGAAGGGAAGTGAGCGTCGCAAATCGCGGGCAACAATTGAAAACATTTTGGGATAACCTTTGAGCGCGACAAGAAAACCGTCGTTGGGAGTGACCCCCCAAGAGTCTGTTGGTTTGGAGGTCGGGAACCGATGAAGCGGGACATTCGACGGCCGCCAAAAACTCGCGTTGGTCAGCCGCAATTCGCCCATCTGACACGGCAGAGCGAACAGTTCCTGAACAGTTCCTTTTCCGTAACTCCGATTACCGGCGATTGTTGCGCACTTGTGATCCTGGAGACAGGCGGAAACGATTTCACTGGCACTGGCGCTTTCCTCATCGACCAGAACGATCAACTGAAACGCATACTTTTTGCAATCCGTGGCGATGAAACGGTCTTTAATCGCCCCTCCGCGGCGTCGGGTCGTCACGATGTCTTTTCCCGCAGGAACGAACATATCACAGATTTGAACCGCGCCGGGCAAGAACCCGCCGGGATTACCCCGGAAGTCGAGTATGACCTTTTTGACGTTCTGCTTTTCAAGTTGATCGACCGCGTACGCAAATTCCGGAACGGTCGCGTCCGTAAATTGGGTTACGGCAATGTACCCGGTTTCCGGATGGTCTTTGAGACAGAAATTCCAACTCCCGTCTTTCTCGCGTCGGTCGCCGCAAACAATATCCTGACGAAACAGCCCCCGGGTGATCTGAACATCCTTCAGTTTCGATTCAGGAGCGTCAGACGCGACGCCGGCCGGACGAATTTTCAGAACGACTTTCGAGCCTTCCTTGCCGCGCAGGAGATCAAAGGCATCCCAAACAGGTATGTCTTTGACCGGTTTTTGGTCAATCATAACGATTCGATCGCCCAATTTAAGACCGGCGCGGGCAGCCGGAGTACCAAAGACAGGAATAAACGAAAATTCGCCTGTTTTAACATCTTTTTGCACGTGGAAGATACCGATTCCGACAATCTCACCCTGTAATTCGTGTTCATATTCGCCCAGTTCTTCCGGGGGGAGATAACTGGTATACGGATGATCCGAAATAATCCCGGTCATGCCGCTCAAACCGCCTTCGTACAATGCCTGTTGCGAAACATCGTCGAGCGACTCATCGGCAATTTTGTGAGCGACATAACGGAAAACGCGATCATGAAGCGATGTATTGAACATGCAAACAAGCGAAATGATCACGACAAGGAGAATCACGACAAGATTACGTTTCGACATATAGCTCTCGATCAATAATCAAACAAGGGCAAACAAAAAAAGGACAATACGATTATTATATCACATCGACTTGTCCGGTAAATACCATTTTTTCCAGAAATCACCACTCCAAACTTGTTGACGGAAGACAGGTCGCTTGACTTATCCGGTGCAAAAGACTATACTATATCGGGTTGGTTCGCCGGGAATCAAGACAAAAAGCATTGATTTTCGGCCCTTTTCCCCCTGTTTTTTCCCTGTTCACGAGTTTACGGTCAAGAGGTACATCATGTTGGATCATATGAAAAAAGGTTTTACACTAATCGAAGTCATCGTCGTTATTGCGATTTTGGGTCTGCTCATGGCGATTTTGATTCCTGCCATTCAGAGTGCTCGTGAGGCATCGCGGCGGACGGTCTGTATGAACAACCAGCGCAATATCGCTTCGGCCCTCATGCAATACCAAACGGCCAAAAAGAAGTTTCCCATGGGGCTGAATATAGTCCCGCTTCGCCAAGAAAACAAATCGACGGTCAATTACCGTGGTCAACAGTTTCTGCTGAACCAAACATATACGGTCGCCGCGTGGCACGTCATGATCATGCCGTACATGGACCAGGTTGCCGTTTGGGACAATCTGACACAGGCGACTGATAATACGACCGACGAATCGATTCGTAAGCCAAATAATATAATACTTCCGACTTTTTGGTGTCCTTCCGCCGGAACGCAACAGGCCGGACAGCTCAGTTATGTCGCCAACGCCGGTTATAATGATATGCCCTGGGGTCTTCGCGACTGGACGATCAACAAATGGAAAATCGGAGCAGAAGCCGAACTGGTCGTCGGCGAAACGACAAAATTCAATGGCATGTTTCTGGACGGGAAAGACTCCAGGTATGGCGAAGCGCTCAAACTGGATGACGTTAAGGACGGGCTGTCCAATACGATGCTCATTTCCGAGAATCTTCAGTTCAATGATGTTTGGGCCTATACGGAAAATCTGTACGGTTTCTGCTGGCCGTTTTACGTTGAAAAGGATAACAACTGGATATTCAACTCGGACTTTTCCTGTAACTGTGTGGCCGCCATGCCGGTTTATGTTCCCCCCACGAACAACATATCGCAAGCATCATTCGCGAATAATACGTGGGTCAGTGAATGTGCTGAAAACACGAACAAAGTCGGCTACGCTTTCCAGAGTACCCCGATGAGATTTAATCGCTGCGGAACGGCGACGACAGGCTCTCGCTCATGGCTGACTGCGCGGCCGTCGTC
>JAQVID010000444.1 GCA_028695865.1 Thermoguttaceae bacterium
AAAAAGTTCTTTTCGTGTCGCGGCGATAATAACATGAGTTTCGCTGGTGACTTTTTTGAGGCGAACCCAATCAACAGCGCCTTCCAGCAAAATGAGAAACGCGGACGCCTTCATCGTCTCATACGTTCGAACTGCCTGTTCCAGTAAATGAACGAGTGTGTCGGTAAATTTCAACGGTTCCATCGGTTCATTCCGTTCCGGTCTCTTGAAAACCGGTTTGCCAACGCAAACAATGGTTATTGTTGCATGTTGTCGAGTTGTTGCTTGTAATCGTCCCGTTCGCGTCGTGTTGCGTCAAGGTCGAACATCAGGTATTTCATATCAAGACGAATTTGCGTGAGCGCGTCCTGAATGAACCGCAAAACCCGCTGATGACGATTGTTTTCTTCCTGAACGCGATCAAGTACCTTTTGGAACGGTTGTCGGTATTTCTCGGGAAGACGGGTGATCAAATCATCAAATTCGGTGCTCTCCAGCGTCATCGTTTCTTTTTCCGGATGAAGAGGGGACATTGTATACTCCTAATCTACTTTCGTTTAATCTTCTTTTAATCTTCTTTTGTTGCGTTGGGAACCAATCAATACTTTAGGTAAACAAAGTAAAACAGATAATCTGTTATCGATAAGTAAGTTTCCACAAACACCCTCCCGTTACGCTCTTTACTAAAAATACTCTTATATTTAATCAAAAGCAAAGCGGATCGTACCGGACTTGGCCGGACAACTCTTCTGCCGTGGAACCGTTTGTACCGAACAATCTTATTATAGAGCCTAAAGTCTAAAAAAAAATATCAGTTGCCCTCTTTTTACCTGTTTTTTTTAAAGTTTCCAGAAATAATTCCAATAATGACGGCCTGAAAAAATGAGGAGAGGTTGACGCGTCAAAAAAATTGGGGACAATAGTTATATTCGGGTGTATGTAACGGCAAAACGATTATCGTCTTGTTTATATCGCAAAGGATATGTTTTATGTTAATGGAAGATTTGGTTGCCTTGTGCAAACGACGTGGATTTTTGTTTCAGTCCAGTGAAATTTACGGCGGATTGAATGGCTTTTGGGATTACGGACCTTTGGGTGTACTGCTCAAACGAAACGTCAAGGGTGCCTGGTGGCACGACATGGTTGAAGCACATAACGAAATGGTACTCGACGAAGGAGCGCCTTCCCGGTACGAAATGGCCGGTTTGGATTGTGCCATCATTATGCACCCCCAAATTTGGAAATGTTCCGGTCATTATGACTTGTTCCACGATTTCATGGTTGATTGCCGCGAATCGAAAAAACGTTATCGTTACGACCATATTAAAGGACGTTGGGTCAAAGGAATGAAGCATGGCGCCGAAGGTCAGCCTGGAACCGAAATGACCGTCTTCATTACCACCATGGATACCGAGCAGACACAGGAAGCTCTCGTTCAGGCAGCTCAAAAATTCTTTGGTCTCCGTAAAAAGGACCTTGACAAGCTCGTTTGGGATGGCCCCGTTGTCGCCGCTTCCAGCTTAAACGATCTGTCGCAAGTCGTCGGACCGGATGCCTCGCAAACAGGAACGCTCACGGAACCTCGCGAGTTCAATTTAATGTTCAAAACGACAATCGGTGCTCTGGGCGGCGAAGACGATTTCTCGTTCCTTCGTCCGGAAACTGCTCAAGGTATCTTTGCCAATTTCAAAAATGTCCTTGATTCGACCCGTGTAAAACTTCCACTTGGAATTGCCCAAATCGGTAAAAGTTTCCGGAACGAAATTACTCCGCGAAACTTTACGTTCCGAAGTCGCGAATTTGAACAAATGGAAATTGAATTCTTCTGTCATCCGGACGAATCGCCCAAGTGGTATCGCTATTGGCGTAATCGACGTTTTCGCTGGTACGTGGAACTGGGCCTGGCGGGCGAACGTCTGCGATTGCGCGAACATGAGCAGGCCGAACTGGCGCATTACTCTTGCGGTACGGCCGACATCGAATACGCGTTCCCCTTTTTGCCCCAAGGCGAATACGGTGAACTTGAAGGAGTCGCTCATCGCGGTAATTTCGATTTACGCTCGCACATGGAAGGCAAACTTGTTAAGGAAGGGAGCGAACTCGTTTTGGAAAAAGGTCCTGACGGTCAACCCAAGTACCGGGGAAGCGGTAAAGACTTGACCTATTTCGATGATCAACGCAAAGAACGATTTATTCCACATGTCATCGAACCGAGTTCCGGCGCTGACCGCGCTACACTGGCTTTCCTGTGCGAAGCGTACACCGAAGACCTTGCCCCAACCGCCGAAAAGGGTGAAGACGCCAAACGAACTTATTTGAAACTGCATCCCCGTCTGGCTCCGGTTAAAGCCGCCGTTTTTCCGCTTGTCAAAAAGGACGGAATGCCCGAGATCGCGGCTGATATTTATTCCGAGCTGAAAGAGGAAATGCATATTCAGTACGACGAAAAAGGGGCCGTCGGTCGTCGCTATCGCCGTCAGGATGAAATCGGCACGCCTTTTTGTATTACGGTGGACGGTCAAACCGCGCAAGATGGTACGGTCACCGTGCGCGACCGCGATACTCTTGAGCAGTGGCGCGTAAAACGCTCTGATTTGCTCTCCGAACTGAAAGGTCGTCTCAAAGGGTAAGAACCCTGCTTTGCCCTCACTTGACAAGGAGTCTCCGAAAGAAAAAACTCACGAGGATTGCTCATGCGTAATAAGAATATGGATCATCCGGATTGTCGGGAACACAAACGGTGTTCCCGTAAAGATGTCCTGTACCTGTTACTGGTTGCGGTCCTTTTTATGATATTCTTTTACCCGTTGTTCTTTCGGGGGCACCAGTTCGGTATTCGGGACGACGGATATTTTTATACGCCGCTCTTCAAGCATATTCAGGAATATTGGGATCGCGGCGAGCTTCCGCTTTGGGACCCGTGCGACAACATGGGTCAGCCCTTGGCCGCCATGCCGACCTCGGCCGTGTTTTATCCCGGCAAACTGGTCTTCTTTTTGCCGCGCATTTCGCCACTGGATTATTTCGCGTGTAACACGATATACACTCTCATGCATGTCGCGTGGTGCTTTGTCGGTGTTTACTATTTGCTGTCGCGCTGGCAATGTTCAAAACCTGCCCGTATGATCGGCGCGATTAGCTACACGTTTTCCGGACCGATTTTATTTCAATATTGCAATATTGTTTTTTTGGTCGGAGCCGCGTGGTTGCCTTTTGTCCTTGCTTTCGCAGACCGTTTTTTGCGAACACGAACAACAAGCAGTCTGCTTGGCATTGCCGTTTCACTTGCCATGATGGTATTGGGGGGCGACCCTGAACTTGCCTATGTCTCCGCGCTACCGACTTTGGGACTTGTCTTTTTTTATTGGCGAACCGGGTACCTGGATCGCAAGAGAAACCTCTCGCTTTCAGACGACGACAAAGCTCAAGTTGACGGACGCGAAACAGCTTTCCGGCCTGCCTGGCGTACTCTTTTCCAGGTATGCTTTTTTATTGGACTTTCCGCCGTTCTCGCCGGATTGCTTGCGGCGATTCAGATCGTGCCCTCGGCAGCGCTGACCAAAGTATCTGATCGACATGATTCCGATCTGCCAAGAAGTATTTGGAGTATTCCCCGCTATTTGGCTCGCGCTCAAAACAAACCAGCCGACAGCCCGAAATCATACGCCGAAAATCGCAAGTCTGATGACAACGGTAAAAACAGCTCTGAAGATAGTTCTGGAGACAACAGTAAAAGCAATTCACTAGAGCACAAAACACTTCCGTCGGCGGGCAAAATAAAGTCGGGCGACCGTTCTGCTTCGTCAAACGCGGCGGCAGTCCCCAATGTATCGGAAGCACAAATATCACAAAATTCCACGCAAGCACAGGAAGACACGCAAGCACAGGAGGACTCCGAAGCACAGGAAGATACCGCAGACACGCAAGCATACGAATTGGCGGCTCCCAAACCATCGCCATGCCAGTCCATCCTTGCCGGATTGTTGTGCTACAATTTACAAGGGGATTCACACCTTAACGCCGTTTACCAATTTAGTATTTC
>JAQVID010000445.1 GCA_028695865.1 Thermoguttaceae bacterium
GTTTTGTCCAAAACGATTGTATCGATTTTATTAAGCAGTTCAAAAACCGCCGCGGATTTCACGAGTATGCCCCGTTTGGCTCCCGCTCCTGTTCCAACCAGTACAGCCAAAGGAGTCGCCAGTCCCAACGCACAGGGACACGAAACAACAAGCACCGAAATCATCATGGTCAGCGCGGTGGCAAGTGTTTGGCCCACCAGAAGCCAAACAATTAACGTGAGCAGGGCCAACGCAATGACCAAGGGAACGAACAAAGCACAAGCCCGGTCCGCGATGCGGGCAAGCGGCGCTTTGCTTGCCGCCGTTTCGCGAATGAGTTCGATCATTCGGGCAAGAGTCGTATCGCGTCCCACTTTATCGGCGGACATTTTGAACCAGCCGCCCTGATTTATCGTTGCGGCAAGAACGCGGTCGCCGGGCACAACGGCTATCGGAATACTCTCGCCGGTAAGAGCAGACTGATCGATACTCGACTCCCCTTCGACGACATGACCATCGACGGGAATTTTTTTGCCGGGCCGAATCACAACGATATCTCCGGGAAGAACCTGCTCGTTGGGAACGACTGTTTCAATACCATCGCGTATTACCGTTGCCGTATCCGGAGCCAGTTGCACGAGTTCGGCAAGTGCTTTCGTCGTTTTTTTCCGGGAACGACATTCCAGGTATCGTCCAAGTGTAATAAGCGTGAGTATGGTCGCGGCTGATTCGAAATACAAATCCATGACGCCAATGGAACACTCTTGTTCCGAACTTGTTTGAAACATCATGGTCGCAAACAGAATCGTACTGTAGACCAGGGCCGTTGACGCCCCTAACGCGACCAGCGAATCCATATTGGGTGAGGCGGTCAACAGGAGTCGAAATCCAAGCGTAAAATATTTCCTGTTGACCACGGCAATGAGAAAACTCAAAACGAACTGGACCGAGGCAAACGCCAGGGCGAATTCTTTGTCGCAGAGTCGGTCAAGTCCGGGAATTCGTGCCATACTTCCCATGGTCAGAACCAGGAGCGGAACAAGGAAAACCATGGAAAGAATCAATCGGCGTTTTAATTGCGATTCTTCTTCCGAGGAATCCGGCAAAGGGGGCAACGTCTGCCGGGCCTGGTCGAGCGTTCCGGAAAATCCCGCTTGACCAATTGCGGTCAAAAAATCGTTGATCGTCAAACGCGAATCGTCGTATATCACGTCAGCCTGCTTGAGCGGCAGCGAAACGGCGACGTTTTCGACTCCGGGCAAACCGCGGAGTCGTCGTTCCAGATTGGCGACACAACCGGCGCAGTGCATTCCTTCGACACGAAACCGGCTTTTGGCAGTGGACATGACTAAATCCTTTGGTTAATCGGGCAGCAAACGAAAATGCGACGGAAAAGAAGGTACCACGCGTATTATTCTAGCGTCTTGTCCGGCAAATGCCAAGGGTACCAGAAATTTTGCCCGCCCGATTGTAATGTTCGCTTGTCAAGAAAAAGGGAAGGGAAGACCATTTGCGCGAAAATCTGATGGGGGGAGTGTTCACCGTACTCAAAACCGTGTGCCCTTGTCCTGAAATTTTGTAAAATCCTTGACAAAAATCTGCCCGGTGGTATGCTTGGCAAGAGTGTGGTTCGATGACCCAACCGGCGCGGCAATTCGGTACGGGACGATTTGCCCGCCAGCGCGGTTCAGAATGATTTTTTTCTTTATACCGGTTTTACTTGATTTTTTGTGTTGTGCAGCCTGAAGATTCCCCGTTTTCCGATGGTAAACGGGGAGTGAATCGCGGAAATTAAAGAATCGGTAAGTATAACCCCGACTGACCAATAAGGACTTTATATTATGAGTAGCGAATGTAATCACGATTGCGAAAGTTGTTCCCAAAATTGTGACGACCGGAAGCCTGCCAGTCTTAAGGCCGACCTTAACGAAGCAAGCAGCGTGAAAAAGGTCATCAGTATCGTCAGTGGCAAGGGAGGTGTTGGCAAGTCGCTGGTAACGTCCCTTCTTGCTGTTGCCATGAATCGAAAGGGATACAAAACAGGCATTCTTGACGCTGATATTACCGGTCCTTCGATTCCACGAGGCTTCGGACTCAAAGAGCGTGCCATGTCGGGCGAATTCGGAATTATCCCGGTCCCGAGTGCAACAGGAATTGATATTTTGTCGATCAATTCAATTCTTCCCAACGAGACCGACCCGGTGCTCTGGCGAGGCCCTCTTATTGCCGGTACGATTCGGCAATTCTGGTCCCAGACTTTTTGGAACGCGATTGATTATATGTTCGTAGACATGCCTCCCGGGACAGGCGACGTGCCGCTGACGGTATTCCAATCGCTTCCGGTCGATGGTATCGTCATTGTAACTTCGCCCCAGGAACTTGTTTCGATGATTGTCGGTAAGGCGATCAATATGGCCCGGGCAATGAACGTTCCTGTTTTGGGGATTGTTGAAAACATGTCATGGTTCCAGTGCGATCAATGCGGCAAGCGGCACACGCTGTTCGGCGAAAGTCATATCGAGGAAGTCGCGAAAGAATACGGAATTGACACGGTATCACGTCTGCCGATTGATCCGAATCTGACGCGTCTGTGCGATACCGGCCGCATTGAAACATATGAAGGCGAACTTTTGCCCGAGATTTTGGCCAAAATCGAATCGTAATCGTGTGCCAAAATTTTTATAGTGTGCCGTAATATGTTATGGTAACATAAAGCTTTAGTGATTTAGACTCATCCCGGACGAGTTGACAAGAGTCCGGGACACTTGGAATAGCGCAACGGTTTTGGGTATGTCAGTTTCGCGTTTTGTCTTGTAAAAAAACGATGGGTGTCTTGCTTTTGGCTTTTTTTTCTGATAAACTTTGAGTTTGGTGTGATTTAGTACTTGCACTGATAAATTTTACGAAAGGATAGTGAGATGAAAAAACTGTTGATTTTGGTTGTTCCGGCTATTTGGGCTGCCATGACGCTTGTCGCTATGGCTCAAGAGGATTGCCCTTGTCGGCTTAATGTTCCCCCCAAAGGTTTTACCGCGTTGTTCAATGGTAAAGACCTTACCGGCTGGTATGGTCGCCAGGGAAGTGATCCTTACAAGTACAACGCTCTTTCCGAAGCCGACAAGAAAGCCAAACTTGCCGACTGGGACAAAGAATTCAAAGCTCATTGGACGGTTGAAGACGGCGAATTGGTCAATGACGGTAAAGGTCCTTATGCGACCACGGCACGCGACTACAAGAATTTTGAAATGTGGATCGATTACAAGACTGTCCCGATTGCCGATAGCGGAATTTATCTTCGTGCCACTCCCCAAGTTCAAATTTGGGATTATACCAAAGAAGGCGGCAAGTGGAAACTTGGAGCCGATAAAGGTTCCGGCGGTTTGTGGAACAATAAAAAGAACAGCCGTGACCCGCTCGTTTTGGCTGACAAGCCGTTCGGTCAGTGGAACACGTTCCGCATTGTCATTAAGGGCGATGTTTGCAATATTTGGCTCAACGGCAAGCAGGTCGTTAAAGACACTATTCTGGAAAACTACTGGAATCGCGAAATTCCGCTCATTTCCGAAGGTCCAATCATGCTCCAGACACATGGTGGTGAAATTCGTTGGCGAAATATTTTCATTAAGGAACTCGACTGACGCGGTAGGGGTATTGATCTTTTGATCTTTGCATGATTACCTGAAGGACCGGAAATACACGCTGTTTTCGGTCCTCTTTTTTTTACCGATTCTTCAATGTTCGGTGATTGTTCCCCGTTTACCTTCGGAAAACGGGGGACCTCCGGCCGCACAATCCGAAAAACCAAGTCATACCTTTTTTTTACCGATTCTTCAATGTTCGGTGATTGTTCCCCGTTTACCTTCGGAAAACTGGGGACCTCCGGCCGCACAATCCGAAAAACCAAGTCATACCTTTTTTTTACCGATTCTTCAATGTTCGGTGATTATTCCCCGTTTACCTTCGGAAAACGGGGGACCTCCGGCCGCACAATCCGAAAAACCAAGTCATACCTTTTTTCTACCGATCCTTCAATGTTCG
>JAQVID010000446.1 GCA_028695865.1 Thermoguttaceae bacterium
GAAATCGTATTGTGGGCTGGGTTTGCCCCCCGGCACGGCCTTGAGTTCAAGCCTGTCCGGTCGGGAAAAAATCTTTTCATGTTTGTGTTGATTTGTGTTATTGGTTGATTTGCGTTATTGAGGAGACAATTCGTGCAGGCGATTAAAGAACAACTCGTTCGTGATTTGGAGGCGGCGACCAGTGCAGAACAGGTCGAACAGATTCGAATCAATTATCTTGGCCGCAAAGGAAGTATAACGACCCTTGCAAAAGCGACTGATTTCAGTAAACTTTCTGCGGAGGAAAAAAAGGACTTCGGTCGTCAATTAAACGAATTAAAGAACTTTGCGACCGAAGCGATAGCACAAGCCGGACAACGAAGCCAAACAGCGGTTCACAGCGCGGCGGCCGTGCAAACGATAGACCTCACAGCTCCGGGCAATGGTCATCGACTCGGCGCTCTTCATCCGATAACCATGACGCAAATGGAACTTGAGGACATATTCCAGGGCATGGGCTTTTCCGTCCTGTACGGTCCGGAAGTAGAATCGGAGTATTTCTGTTTTGAAGCGTTGAACATTCCGGCGGATCATCCGGCGCGCGACATGCAGGATACGTTCTGGCTCAAGAACCACCTGATTTTGCGGACGCACACATCGGCCAATCAGGTGCGCACTTTAAAGCGGTTTGGCGCGCCAGTCCGTGCAATTTTCCCTGGCCGGTGCTTCCGTTGTGAAGATATTGACCCCAGTCACGAGAACACGTTTTATCAGTGTGAAGGGGTAGTCGTTGACAAAGGGATTTCAGTCGCCAATTTAATCGCGGTCATGAAAACGATTTTGAGCGAAGTGTTTCGACGTGATGTAACCGTTCGCCTTCGTCCTGGCTTTTTTCCTTTCGTTGAACCGGGCTTTGAACTTGATTTGCAATGTCTGTTCTGCGGTGGAAAAGGTTGTCCGACTTGCGGCGACGGCTGGATTGAACTTATTCCTTGTGGTCTGATTCATCCGGAAGTTTTGCGGCACGGCGGAATTGATCCGCATGAGTACAGCGGCTTTGCGTTCGGAATCGGACTTACACGACTGACCATGATGAAATATGGAATTCGCGACATACGATACCTGAACTCCGGCGACTTGCGCTTCTATGAGCAATTTACGACCATGTTCTAATTCGCGGATGCTCACTTCTTCGTTTGTATCATAAAAAAAGGCGGTCCAATGACCGCCTTTTCTCTTTTGGAAAACACAAGCTTATTTTTCTTGCCCTGCTAAAACATTATTTAACGTCTGATGTCTGGGCTTTGGCCAGCGTGGCCTCGTGCGGAATATTGGCGTTGCTTGCTCCTGTTGTCGCGTCAACATGAGACGAATCGGAACGATAAACACCGAACTGAACATGTCCATCGCCATTGAAATCGCCAACGACCGGCTGGTCGCCCGCCTGACCAAAGGTGAAGAACGTGTCCGGCTTGTAATCGCCGTTGGTATCGAGCATCCAGCGTCCATCGTGGAACAGACCAATATCGTCAATACCATCGCCATTGAAGTCGCCGACGACCGGAATGGAATCTTTATTTCCGCCAAAGTCAGAGACAAGGACATCACTTTCGTCCCACTTGCCGTTGCCATTGACGTCAAGATAAAATTCGCCGTTTCGCCATACGCCAATCTTCGATACTCCGTCGCCGTTCCAGTCGCCCGTTATTGCCCGGTCGCCTTCATTTCCGTATTCGAAAACGTGATCGACCAGGTCAAGTCGAACTTTGCCGCTGTTACGGTGCTTCATAACGCGTTGACCGAATGTAAGCCCGGTATCGGTAGGCGGAACGTTCTTGGGACGTGAAACCGGAATGAACTGGTTCGTATCGGCCGGGAGCCCCGGTTCAACGGCAACAGCAAGCGGGTCGCCGGCCCATTGCGGACCGAAGACGCCGATATCCGCTTTACCGTCGCCATCCCAATCGCCGACGACCGGTTGATCTTTTTTACTTCCGAGTTCAGCCCAAAGGTCTTCACGATCCCAAACGCCATCGCCGTTTCGATCCATGAACCATTGCCCTTCAACGAAGAGTCCAAGACTGTCAACGCCGTCGCCGTCCCAGTCGCCAACAACCGGAACCGCGTTGTCAAAACCAAAGACATAACGATTGGCAAGATTGCCATCGGCTCCCCGAATCAGCCATTCGCCCCGATTAAGAGCTTCCCCGGACCAAGATACATTCATGTAACTGCTGGAAAGGCGATTAGCCCGGAATCCCGCGACCGAATCAAGGGCTTCGATGGAACGCGGATATCCGCCGTTGAGCACACTCAAGTGCCAGGAGTAGGAAACCGGCAAACCACCGCCTCCGAAGAAACTGACCGTACCCGGCGCAGGCGAAGGTTGCTCGATAATGTAATTAAACGGATTGGCCGGTCCGCCGACATATCGTTCCGGAACATAAACCGTCCGCGGCGGTGGAGTCCAGTTGCCCGTGTCAGGAACTTTCGGCGGGGTAACTGGCGTGGAAAGAATTTCGCCGAAGTTGTAGAACTCGCCATGCTGGTCACTTCCGACACAAATGTCGTAAAGGTCGTCTTGCGCGACTTTTCCGAAGAGCGTTCCAACACTGTCGATTCCATCCTCATATCCGGTCGGCTGCGTTTCGGTAATACGATACATCCGCAGCGGCTCCAGATTGGCGAAAATGTAATAGCCGTCTTCGTTGGTCAAGGTTGTACGACCGGTAAGTTCATATTCATTCGTGTCGGTGCTCCAAATCCAGAGCGTCAGCGTTGTATTTTCGATTCCGTAGTCGTTTTCGTCGTCCATAATACCATTGTTATTATAGTCGAAGAAGACATAACCACTGAGTGAGCCGGGCTGCAGCGGCTTGAGTTCGCCGAAGTCGTAATGACACCCCTTATCGTCCCATTTCACGGAAATTTCGTTTATGTAGTCAGACTCGACAATAACACCGCCCAAGGTTCCAACAGCGTCTTTACCATCCTCGTAGTTTTCAGGCTGAATTTCCTTGATTCCGTACTGATTGTTGATATCGAGATTCGTGAACTTGTAGAATCCTTCGGAGTCTGTTTTCGTTTGGTCGATTTTAACATACTCTTCGCCCTGAAGAACGTAGAGTTCTACCGTGACGTTGGCGATTCCTTTTTCGCCCGGGTCTTTCACGCCATTGTCGTTATCGTCCTCATAAACATAACCGGACAGGTATCCGAGTTTGAGTTCGCCGAAATTATACTCAACGCCATGCTCATCCCAGAGCACTTCAACATCGGTAATGTAATCGTTGGATTCAATTTTTCCGCCGAGTGAACCAACCGCGTCTTTACCGTCCGTATAATCATCCGGCTGATTCTCTTTAACGGCGTACTGATAGCAGATGGGAAGATCATCAAAAAGATAAGTTCCATCGCTTAGAGTATTCGTCGATTTGAAGAATACGTAAGACTCGCCGTTCCAGCGGTAAAGATCAACGGTAACACTGCCAATTCCTGCTTCATCTTCTTCTTGAATACCGTTGTCATTACGGTCTTCATAAACGTTTCCTGCAATTGATCCGAGTTTGAGTTCACCGAAATCGTAATCGGTACCGTGATCGTCCCAGCCGACCGGAATTTCCGTAATGTAGTCGTTGGCTTCGAGTTTACCACCCAGCGAGCCAACGGCGTCTTTACCATCCGTATAATTTTCCGGCTGATGCTCTTTGACGGCGTAATTATAGCAAATCGCCAAATCGTCGAAACGATAGGTTCCGTCCGATTCCGTCAAATCAGAACGGAGATAAACATATTGCTGGCCGTCCCACTGGTACAAATCGACCGTAACAGCTCCGATTCCTTCTTCTCCTTCATCCTGAACGCCGTTGTCGTTGCGGTCTTCGTAAACGTTGCCCGCGACGGAGCCAAGTTTGAGTTCGCCGAAGTTGTAATTTATTCCATGCTCGTTGAATCCCACGTAGATATCGCTAAATTCCTCATTGACGGAATTGTCGCCGCGTTCTTCCCCGTCGAACGTCCCGAGATAATCT
>JAQVID010000447.1 GCA_028695865.1 Thermoguttaceae bacterium
GAATTACGGAATATTGGTACACCTTCGAACCGCTCATTCCCTAATTGCGCTCGTTTCACTCGCTCCATATACGGGCTTGATGAATTTTCATCGTGCCCTAAATAGAGTCACGCAAATTTGACGCCAACGCCGATTCCCTAAAAATCCAACCGCGCAAGCGGTTTCCGTATGGTAGGCACCCGGTTCGGCGCCAGCCGTACCCCTGTTATACGATCGCCAAAATCGTATCATGTTTGCTAAAAATTTCCTAACCCCGTAGGGGTTTCCGTATGGTAGGCAGGGGTGCGGCCGTCAGGCCGTACCCCTGTTACGCGATCCGCCCAAAAAAACAATTCCGTAATTCCGGTCTCGCACGACCGGAATTACGGAATATTGGTACACCTTCGAACCGCTCATTCCCTAATTGCGCTCGTTTCACTCGCTCCATATACGGGCTTGAAGAATTTTCATCGTGCCCTAAATAGAGTCACGCAAATTTGACGCCAACGCCGATTCCCCAAAAATCCAACCGCGTAGGGGTTTCCGTATGGTAGGCAGGGGTTCGGCCGTCAGGCCGTACCCCTGTTATGCGATCCGCCCAAAAAAACAATTCCGTAATTCCGGTCTCGCACGACCGGAATTACGGAATATTGGTACACCTTCGAACCGCTTTGGCCCTAATTGCGCTCGTTTCACTCGCTCCATATACGGGCTTGATGAATTTTCATCATACCCTAAATTGAGTCACGCAAATTTGACGGCAACGCCGATTCCCCTAAAATCCAACCCCGTAGGGGGTTCCGTATGGTACACGCCCATTACGCGCCAGCCGTACCCCTGTTACACGATCGCCAAAATGGTGTGGTGATTTTTTAAAAAATGCC
Organism: Thermoguttaceae bacterium; assembly: GCA_028695865.1. GTDB lineage: Bacteria > Planctomycetota > Planctomycetia > Pirellulales > Thermoguttaceae > JAUNBG01. The sequence goes on from JAQVID010000447.1 coordinate 864, forward strand.
AACCCTGTGGAGGACATTTTGGAGTGCGGCGGCTTGCCGCCGCTTTTGTGTGCGTTAAATAAGGGTAACGCGGGAGCTTGCTCCCGGTTCGACCTTTACACTTCGAAAGAGCCCCCCGGTTTGGACAATCGAAAACTTGGCTTTTACTCTCATAATCGCGAACACTGTTTTTACACTCCGCGTATTGCTGCGGAAAACCCCGTAGGGGTTTCCGTATGGTAGGCAGGGGTTCGGCCGTCAGGCCGTACCCCTGTTACACGATCCGCCCAAAAAAACAATTCCGTAATTCCGGTCTCGCACGACCGGAATTACGGAATATTGGTACACCTTCGAACCGCTCATTCCCTAATTGCGCTCGTTTCACTCGCTCCATATACGGGCTTGAAGAATTTTCATCGTGCCCTAAATTGAGTCACGCAAATTTGACTCCAACGCCGATTCCCCAAAAATCCAACCGCGCAAGCGGTTTCCGTATGGTACACGCCCATTACGCGCCAGCCGTACCCCTGTAATGCGTCCCCCAAAAAAACAATTCCGCAAGCGGACATTTTGGAGTGCAGCGGTTCAGCAACCGCTACAGCTTAAACTTTGTCACCAGCGGTCTGCTTCTCGCTCGCGTTTGACCGAGCAGTAATCATAGCAGACGGCATCCGTACTTGCACTTCACTGTTTGCTTTTTGCTTGCGCTTGACCGGTTAATTTTGAAATGACCGTGAAAAGGCGATCATAAAACACCGGCTTGGCGATATGATCGTTCATTCCCGCACTCATTGCCTTGACAACATCTTCGTTAAACGCGTTGGCCGTCATGGCAATAATCGGTATTGTTTTTGCTTCCGGATGGCTACTGGAACGGATTTTTTCCGTCGCCTGATATCCGTCCATAATCGGCATCTGAATGTCCATGAGTATGACCTGAAATGTTCCAGGGGCCGAAGCCGTGAATGTCTCCACCGCCTCTTGACCGTTCCAGGCCTGGGTAATAATCATGCCGGCCCGCTCAAGATATTGTGTAGAAATATCCATGTTCATCTGATTGTCTTCGACCAGCATAATGTGAAGTCCTTTTAACGCTTCTTGCGTCTTCACTGTATTTTGCTGTTCATTCAGATCATAATAACTGCTCATGAGAAAATCAAAAAACGTGGACTGGAAAAGCGGCTTCTGAATAATCTTATTAACGCCTGCATCGTGGGCATCGGGCGCAACGGCCGCAATGTCGTAAGCGGTAACAAGAATAATGGGCATGTTTTTCGTCGCACCGCTCAGTTGGCGTATTCGACGCGCCGTTTCGATACCGTCGATTCCTTCAAGTCGCAGGTCGAGCAGACACAGATCGTAAGGATGCCGACTGCCAAGCCGCAATTCGAGCTGATGGATCGCGCTTTCGCCGGAAGCCACCGCGTCGCTTTTAACACCGCACTTGGTCAGGACCATCTGAATATAGGCACGGTCTTCGTCCTGATCATCGACCACAAGTGCGCGAAGTTTGGAAAAGTCCGCTTCGGGCATCGTTTTGGACGTTGTACTTTTTGCAAACGGAAGATGTATGGTAAACGTTGTTCCTTTATTCTCCTGGCTGTCCACGTCAATGGTCCCGCCCATGAGGGAGACAAGGTTTTTCGTAATGGAGAGTCCCAGCCCGGTACCACCGAATTTGCGAGCCGTCGAAGCGTCCTGCTGTTCAAAGGGCTTGAAAAGTCGCGATTTGTATTCGGCGCTCATTCCGCAACCGGTATCCGAAACCTGTAGCATAAGTTGAACGCGATTACGAACAATGGCAAGCTGTTTAACCATGAGTGTAATCGAGCCGCCCGCCGGAGTGAACTTCATTGCGTTGGAAAGAAGATTGAGCAGAATCTGATTGACCCGAAGCGAATCGCCAACCAGCCACTCTTCGGTTAAATCGCGTAACTGCATTTCAAATTTGATCTTTTTGGATTGTGCCTGATTGTAAAACATGTTGACGATGCCGGTTAGCAGGCGTTTGAAATCGAAGTCCTCATTTGATATTTTCAGTTTACCGCTTTCGATGGAGGATATATCCAAAATATCATTAATAATCGACAGTAAGTGAGATGAGGCATCCAGCCCTTTACTCAAACATTCGCGCACCTTGTCACTGTTGGAGAAGCTGTCCTGCGCGATGTTGAGATAGCCGATCATCGCGTTAAGCGGAGTCCTGATTTCGTGCGACATTTGCGAAAGAAAAATCCCTTTGGCCTGGCTTGCGTGCTGTGCCATGGCAAGCGCGTCTTTGAGTTGGGTCGCGGAAGCCTGTAATTGATCGCGCAAATTGTATTCATGGGTAACATCGCGAAAGACTAAAATTGCGCCGATGATTTTATCGTGCGCGTCGCGAATCGGAGCGGCACTGTCCGCGATGTAATAACGAGTTCCATCGCGTGAAATCAGATCGGTATGATTGGCCAGGGAAACAATTTCATCCGATTTAAGACAATGTTCCACAGGAGAAGAAACCGGTTTGTCATCGAGATAACTGACAATATTAAAATAGTCGGTGTGGCATTTCCCCTTGCATTCCTCAAGTGTGACGCCGAGCATTTTTTCGGCAATCGGGTTCAGCAGTGTTATATTCCCTGCCGTATCGGTGGTCAGAACTCCGTCACCGATGGAGATCAAGGTTTTTTGGAACCATTCGGCATTCTCTTTTGCCTTGGCGTTTGCTCTTTGAAGTTCAGTCTGATCGATGGAACATCCGAGCACAAGTTTCGTACCGTCGGAATCGGTGAAGGCAACCAAAATTGAATAGAGATCATGCAAATCGCCGTCTGCTCCGAGCGCACGCAGGAACACTTCGTCTGTACCCGCGTTGGTTTGGGTTAGGGCAATATCGGCATTGCGACGGGTATCGGCAAGCTCTTTGGGAAGCAGATCGTAATCGTCCATGCCAAGGAGTTTTTCTTTGGGAATACCGAAAAAATTCGTTCTTTCCTTATTATTGAAGATATATTGAAAGCCGTGAGAAGCGTCTTTTGCAAAAACGTGAATCGGGAGAGAGTCCAGCAGCAACTTCCACATTTTGGAATTTTTGGCCAATAAAGCCGCTGCCCGTCCTGCCCGGCGATGGTAAATGAGAACGGCCGAAAGCGCGCTGCCCAGGATCAAAA
>JAQVID010000448.1 GCA_028695865.1 Thermoguttaceae bacterium
TTAAAAATCAAAATAAATTTCGCGGCGATCGTGTAACAGGGGTACGGCCTGACGGCCGAACCCCTGCCTACCATACGGAAACCCCTACGGGGTTGGATTTTTTAAAAATCACAATACGATTGCGCGGATCGTGTAACAGGGGTACGGCCTGACGGCCGAACCCCTGCCTACCATACGGAAACCCCTACGGGGTTGCTCCGCCGCAAGAGGCGGAGTGTAAAACAGAGTTTTCGATTGCAAACGCCGGGGGGATATTTCGAAGTCGAAAGGTCGAACCGGGAGCAAGCTCCCGCGTTACCCTTATTTAACGCACACAAAAGCGGCGGCAAGCCGCCGCACTCCAAAATGTCCCCTACGGGGTTGGGATTTTTCGGCAAACATGATACAATTTCGCGGCGATCGCGTTACAGGGGTACGGCCTAACGGCCGAACCGGGTGCCTACCATACGGAAACCCCTACGGGGTTGCTCCGCCGCAAGACGCGGAGTGTAAAAGCAGTGTTCGCGATTTGGAGTCGCGGCCCCGCCCCGGCGATTTCCCGTTCACAGGGTGGTGTGATTTATTTGCCCGTTTCGATAAGATAGTCAAGCCCGTAATGGAGGTCGTACGCGACCGTAATTAGGGAATATTGGGACACCTTCGAACCGTTCATTCCCTAATTGCGCTCGTTTCACTCGCTCCATATACGGGCTTGATGAATTTTTATCGTGCCCCCAATCAAGGTCCATGAGGGAACAGGGAGGGAACGGAATTGGATAAACAGGCTCATTTTCAATAAAGACGCGTTGATACTTGACCTCTGCTTGAATCTGTGTATAGTAAATGACGCCGGGACGTCCCAGGCGGTTCGAGACTCCCGTCGAAAACTATGTTTATTATCAACATCGCGGTGCCGACTATTCTGTGGGCGTTGAATGTCCTGATTCGGAGGAAAGCGGTTTTTTGATTGCCTCGCGTGAAAAGGCAATTCATGACAAAGCTCTCGTCGATCGAAGATTTACCGGAACGGGAATTCCGGAATATCTTATCGATGATATGCGAATCGACGAGGATTGTCTCAACGGGCTCAATCGATCCATACTTACTGACTTGCAGAAAACAACAGGCGGCATTTTACGATGGAACGGCTTTGCGGATTTTGCGAAGGTGGTGCGACTCATTACGCGAAAGCGAAGTAAAAGAGTGTATTTTTTGAATGAATTTTATGGTTTTGTGAAAGGAAAAACGAATGTGTCTTAATAAAAAACGTGTACTTGCCACGCTGTGTCTGGTCTTGTTTTTATTTTCGGCGTCCTGCGCGTTTGCCGTGGAAAAGGGAGGACTTCTGCCCTTTACCATGTCGACGCGAACCGTGGGACCTCTTACCCTGACATTGGAGCAAGTCTCCTATTTAACGGAATATCGTCATCCTTACCCCCTTCACTACACGCTGAAAAACAGTGGGGCCGAACCGATTACCTGCTCGCTCGTTTTCACGTCCACCGATAAGGTCAGTCCGCTTGACGACAACGGCTTACCGACGCCAAGTGTTTCGCGAAGTGTGACCGTTCCAGCCCAAGGCAAAATCGAGGGCACATTCAACTATTGGGCCGATCACGGTACCTGGCAGGCAGTGCATTACCCACTGGCCATCGCCACCACGTTTTCTTTTAACGGGAAAAAGCAGGTATTCGATACGATTCGTGTTGTCGAAACCGATTTGCCGGCCGAGCCGAAATCGTTCGAAACAACGAAAATCAAATGGGGCGGTGTCTCACTGATCGGTAAGAGTTACGAAGCGTCATATGCGCTGGACGGCGGTCCGATGATTGAGCTTGGACGCAACTGGACCGGTCGCGATAAGGCGTCGTCGCTGACATTGAATGTGCAATCTTCGCGCATTGGAAACGAATCGCGTCAAACTCTCTCAATGCACCCGCCGTATACGCCAAAGGGAGGAAGCTTGTACCTTCGCTTTCCGGTTGAACTCCCCAATCGCGACGGCCTGTTCCTTTCTTATGGATGTTGCGTTCCGTGGTCCCCTTCGCAAGCAAAACGCAGTGACGGCGTGACGTATCGCATTTGGGCCTGGCTGCCCGGCGGTGAAAAAATCATGCTCGACGAATGTAATACGGCGCAAGATCAATGGCAAGATCGCAAAGTCGCTTTAAGTCGCGTTACCGGCATGAAGTGCTTGCTTGTACTGGAAGTCAATCCGGGTCCCAAAAACAACACCTCGTTCGACAGCAGCGCGGTAAGCGGTTTGACGATCAACTCCATTGACGGAGTGAATCTTTCGACGGATCGCACAAATACACAGCGATATCGATTCGAATTGACACAAGGTCGAACGGCAATTGTCGAATGCGGCCCAAGCGGTCTTATCGACGCCAATATCACCCTCCAATCGCGAGGCTCCTCCGTAACGTATCGCGGAATTCATTTGGCGGTCGGCAAGCAGGAATTGAATCATTCCATGACGCGTTTGGCACAGGCTCCTGTCGTCCAATGGAACGCGGACAAGCAGATGCTTACTTGTCGCTATCGACTCCTGAATGAGGACCAAATCGACGATGTAACGATTCGCGCTTTGGCACTGGGCGGCATGTTTGTTCTTGACGTTCCGAAACAGGGAAATCCGATTAACATTGCGAATTTGGAAATCGGACCGTGCGACCAAAAGATCAAACGCGTTTATTTCGGCCACGGTTACGTCGTTGAGGGAGGCAGGCAAAACGTTCGCGTCCATGGCGGGGGACACGGCTTGTCGTCCAGTCATATCGGCGTTGAGTATGAAAACGGCATGGCTGTTCTGTCCGGTACTTCATTTCCGCCGGTAGCCTTGAATGTTGATCCAAAAGCCAATATCGCTTCCATGGAAATTACCGGTCCCACGAAGCTTGCGTTTCTCCCGTCCACCGGCAACATGTTTGACGCCGCTGTTGAATACCGCAATACGAGTCCCTGGATCGGAAGGCCCGGCCCGGGCGTGGCTCGCAAGGCTGGCCGTCTCGTCTTCGATACCTGGGGACTTACCGCAAACGACCTGATTGCGACGATGAAAAACATTTTCGCGTATGGCGTAACCGATTCGCTCTTTTTGGCCCATAATTGGCAGCGTTGGGGGTATGATATTCGGCTCCCGAATATTTGGGAAGACGACAGCCCGGACGTAATTCGTCCCCAATTCGGCAAGGTAGAGGAACTTCGCGAACTCAATCGGCTCTGTGCCAAGCATGGTGTTCCGTTCGGTCTTCACGATAATTATACCGACTTCTATCCGGACGCGGAAGAGTTTTCATACAAATATATAAATTTTATGCCCAACGGCCAACCACAGCAGGCGTGGCTCAATCCGGGCAGGGCGCGCAGTTACAAATGGCGTTGCGATTTGGTGAAACCATTCCTTGAACACAATATGAAGTTGGCCAATAAATACCTTCCGGAAATGGACGCCTATTTTATCGATGTTTTGACTGCATCGAATGTCAATTCGTTTTATACCATTGAGGGGGAATATCGCCCGCGATCTGTGAATCAGGATTCGTGGAAAGACCTCTTTCTGACGGTTTCGCGTTATTTGACCCAAACGGACGCGTCGGGTAAAAAACTGCCGGGCATTACCGCAAGCGAAGCAGGCGACGATTTTCTCATTGGGGCCCTGGACGGAGCGGATGCGCAGTGGCTTGAGCTTTCGGACAAGTACGTGACCAGTACCATTTTCTTCCCTTGCGAAAATTGGGAACGTGTACCGTGGTTTGCCGCGGTAAACCATACGAACTTTTCGCGTCATGGAGCCGGATACAGTTCGCGGTATCGGAACGTTCGTTCCGATAGTTCACACGGTATTTGCAGTGACGACTATATAACCTCGGAGTAACCGTTCACGGCGATTTTTCCTTTCCCACGAAAGGTTGGCCGTGTTCTTCTTACAGAGAGTATAGCAGAACCAACCAGCAACGTCAACGATATGTCAGAAAAATTCCGAAAAACAGTCAA
>JAQVID010000449.1 GCA_028695865.1 Thermoguttaceae bacterium
CAAAAAAATTGGGAAGCCAAGATCGCGGCGCACAAAAAGAAGTTGGCAGACGTTCGAGCGGAAGTTGCGGTTCTTGAACGCGAGATATTTGGTGATGCCAAGTCGAAGGAAACGACTTGGGACAAGCTCAGTTTGGTCGCTCAACGGCAGTATCTTCGTTCGCTTCTTAATACGACGATCTTTGTTAGTTGTGAGCCGAAGACCTTTTCACCCAATACGGATGGGAAGATAGAAACATCGTTTATTCTTCCTCCGCAATACAGTGAAAAGGGTTTGTTCCGTTCTGGTTTGGTTTACGTTTTTGACAGTGGTTTGCCAAAGTCAGTAGCCAAGGCGGCACCGGCGACCGATCCTGCCGCACCGGCACCGGCACCGGCTCCGGCTCCGGCAAGCAGTACCAAAACGGCATCAGCCGGCAGTAGTGCCCGATTTTTGGGTGTTTTTCAAATCAATCAAATCAATACGAATCGTCAGATTGTCGTTGGTTCCGTTGTCGCGATGACGGAAGATGAGCGTCGTCAAATAGATCGCTCGATCAAGAGTGGGAACAGTTGGATCGTCTATCCGGACCGCCCGCCGATAGATTCGCCTGACGATATTGCCAGCTGGTTGAGTAAGTTGCCGGAAGTGTTATCGCTTCTTTCAGAGGCCGATTCGAAGTATTTTGAGAAACAATCGTTCAGTCCTGCGGACTTTGTCGCGTTGGCGACAGGGGCTGAAGTGCGCGACCCGGAAGACAAGCGGCTTCCAGTTGATTTTTCCTGTTTATTGGAACGCAACTACACAAGCCGGGATGATTACAATACGCTCATAGCCCGAAAGCAAACGGCCTTGTCGGACATCAATATTGTGGTTGCCGATCAGCTTGTTTCGCTTGGAACGGAACTGACGGAAGAGGTTAAACCGGTGGTCGATATGAACGTGTATGAAAATGCCCGTCGAGCCAATAAGGTTAAAACTTTCTCGCAACAAAAGTCTGATTTGACCGTTGCTCTGGCCGATATGGTTAAACAGCGGGATTTGGTTGACCAGCGATTGAAATTGACGCAAACGACATTGGCCAAAATGACCGAAAAAATCGATTCGCTTATTAAGCATAACAGTGAATTGGCCATGAACATTGCGAAAGTCCAATTTGAAGCGGTCAAAAAGATATTGAACGGCAACGCTCGTTCGGTTCCTTCATCCGGCAGTGAAACCAAGGCAAATAACAATGGGGCAACGCTTCTTTTCCGTCGCCCAACATTTGACATCTGATTAGCATGCTTGAGTCTGGCGCATGCTTGAGGTCTTAAAGCCCCAATAATATATGGGGCACGGGAAGACATTTCTTGCGGTTATGAATCCCATATGGTTATTTCTGGCTGTTCCTGATTATTCTTGTAATCCGCCTGAAAGAATCGGGAAACGGCACCAGGAACCGGGCGAAAGATCGTACTGATCCAGATGAAAGCCTACCGCTCCCCGCTGGCGTTTCCATTGGGAGACATTCCACCGCGCCAAAAACTTTTTGAGCCAGGCAGAATAGTCTTCATGACTAAAGGACCAGCCTTGCGTCCGTCCTTCGTTTTCGACTCGAATCAACGCCGCTTTTGCTGACAGTCTGTCCCGAATCAACGCCGCTTCAAACAGATTAAGCACGGCATAAGGCATGAGATCCGTTTCATCCGTCTGATGCGCTTCACCAGGCCGCAGTTCGGCTGTTGGCTGCTGCTTATTGATCAGTCCGAGAACGGGACAGGGCTGGAACGACTCAGGTCCTTTATGCTCCATCCACTGGAGCCATTGTCGCAAGAAAGCCTTGTCGATTCCACTGATGGGCGACAGACTGCCACAGGTATCGCCGTCCATCGTCGCGTAACCGCACGCGACTTCCGAGCGGTTGCCGGTTGACAGGAGAAGCCGATTATCGAGATTGGCCAAAAGCCACACACCAGGGGCTCGGGTTCGGGCCTGTACGTTCTGAAGGGCAAGATCGTCGGTTTTCCAGTCGAGAGAGCGACCCACGGCGTTGGAAATCATCGTTTCGTAGGCTTTGACAATCTGATCGATATTACATTCATAGTGTTTGGCTCCTGTGAATTGGGCGACTTCAGCGGCTGCCTGACGTGTGACGCTACTGCTGTTGCACGTTGCCTGATAGATCGTAACGAGCAGTTGTTCAACAAGCTTTTGTTCCGCTTCAGCACCGGCACTGGCATCACAGGAAAGGAGCTTGTTCACATTGGGGATGTATCGAAGTTTTTCGGCAAAATCGGCATGCTTCAAGCCAAAATGGACCATGAGCCGAACCATGACAGCAATAGACGCCGAATCGGCGCCTCCACTGAGAGAAAGAGCAAATCCGTTCGAACGACTCTTCCGCAAATAATCAAACAAGCCAAGCGGAACGCTTCGGGCAAATTCCTCGAAGCACACGTTGGCTGAACTTTCCCAAGTTTCGATCAAGTCGTTACAGACAGGGCCGGAAACATGAATCTGTCGGTCAGAAGAAGACACCAGGCTTGCAGAGCAAATCGAGACGTCGTTATACGAAAACCTTTTGTTTCGGGCGACAAGTTCCCCTTGAATCGCAATCAGGCTTCCGCCGTCATGGATCACCGCGCCGGACTCGTTGCCAACCAGATTGGCAAACACAACACAACAAGAGCGAATTCGAGAACATTCCAGAAGCGTTTCCCGAATGAGCTTGTCCCGTCCCAATTCAAACGCGTCGGCCGCACAAACAAGCAGGACATCAATATTGGATTGTGAAGCAGGCAAGGGAGCCTGTTGGCATTCTTCCCAATCATCCGCAACAGCAAGACGCAGCCCGTGAAACATGTATTCGGACTGGCCCAGCACAAAATCGAGCCCATCGCGTGTTATTTGAACAGGAGCGCCAGACCACGGAGTAAACCAGCGGGCCTCGTAATGAATTCCGGTGTTTTTCAAATTGGAAGCACAATGAACGCCCAGCAGTTGCCCATTTGCGACCAGGGCCGTTCCCTTGTAAACCTTGCCTTCGTAACAGACAGGAAGACCGAACGTAACGAACATGTTTTGCGTATGCGGAAGCAGGGACTTCAAAACCTCGAAAGACCGATCGCAAAGCCAGGGAGCCGAAAACATGTCTTCGCAACCGGGGCCACACAGGCAAAGTTCACCCAGGCACAGAATGCCGGGCACCGTCCTGGTCACACAATCCGAGGTATCACACATATCATTGGTCATTGAATGCCGGAATCGCGTGAGAGTGGTCACCATTTTGTTTTTATTACCCTCCCAATCCAAAGATGTCAGATTGAGAGAACCGGCAGCAACGCGAAAAAGAGTGCTCACAGGACCTTTTCCTTTCGTGGTTTTCTGATTTTTTCATAAAGTTCGCGAACCCGACTTTCGACCAGTATATGCAGCTTGTCTTCGGGAATGTCTTTGTAATCTTCATAACGCAGCGCTTCGCCATACTCGATTCGAATCGGATGAAGGAAGGGCGTTGGCAGTTTGTGCTTTCGGGGATACGCTTCAAAGGCGCCGGCAATAGCCGTTGGAACAATCGTGGCACGACTGCGCACGGCCAAAGCAATATAACCGGAACGGAACGGCGCGATTTCACCGTCTTCCGAGCGGGCACCTTCGGGGAAAATCAAGACCATTTCGTCGTTTTTAAGCCGTCGAAGAGTCTCCTTGATGCCGGCATAGCCGATTCCCTCCTGATCGAGAGGAATCGCGTTAACCGAATCGATTAGCCAGCCGAAAGGTTTGAACTTGAAGAGCGTTTTTCGGGCAAGATAATTCATGCGTCGAAATATCCCGCCGCCAATTGCGGGCGGGTCCAAAAAGCTCTGATGATTCGAGACGACCAGAACAGGCCCCTTGCCCGGGACGTTTTTTGTCCCTCGATATCGGGCAAAGAAAAACAATCTCATGACCAGAACGACCATCGACCAACAAAACCGATACCACATGCGATAACGAAACGTAACAAGTCGGGCACC
>JAQVID010000450.1 GCA_028695865.1 Thermoguttaceae bacterium
TTCTTTTGGTCTTGGCTTTGATCTTGCTGCCCGGGACAATTCTTCTGGCGGCAGAACCGGCCGGCGACCAGGGAAACAACGCCGCCAACACCAATAGCAACAGTAATCCCAAACTTCGCCCTGATGAAATTCGTTTGCGAATCGTATCCAATCGTGCGCAAATTAAAAAATTGCAGGCCGACATGGATGAATTGCAGAAAATCAAAGTATCGGTCGAGCCGCTGGTGCTCCCTCCCGAGCCAAAATATCCGCCAAAGCCGGTAAAAAAAGATACGGCAAGCAAACTGAAGATGGGAGAATTTGAGGATGAGCAATCGTTTGCCAAGCGGGTGGAAGCCGCCAAAGCAAGTGATGAGAAAGAGTTCCACTTTGAAGAAGTTTCTTATGGTTTGCAGGTCGATGGAATAAAGCAGGAATATGACGCAAATGTCAAAACGCTCAAAGAAGCTCATGCCAAACGTTTGGCGGCCGAAGAAGAACGGGTAGCCAAAGCCAAGGAAAATCTTCCTGAAACCAGGGCCCGGATCGAAAAAGACATTGCTGCGCTCAAATCTCAAATTGCCGCCGACGAACGGGAGCTTGCCTCGATGGGGCAAGCAAGCCCTGTGACGCCAGATGCGCGGCAGTATCCCGCGTCGTCTCCCTCGGCGCCGGAAGCTCAATTCAGAATCGCCGCGTACAGCGCTTTGCCGCGTTTTCACCGGCAAAGCATGGCCTTCGAAAATGTTCGTGTTGAGTGCCGCGGAACCCGGTTTCTGGTCGATACTTCCGAATTTGACCTTGTTTTTAACGATATTACCGTTCGGGTTAAATTCGATACACTCAAAGGCGCCGAAGAGTTCAAGACGCTTTCCGAAACAGGCAAGCTTTATTGTTTTATCGTTTTGAATAAAAAGAATCTTGCGGCCGAGTCAAAGTATGCTTCTCCTTCCTGGCTTTCTGTGTGGAGTGAAACTTATCACACTCCGGACGGTTCTTTCCTGTTTGAAAGTGATACGTGGGCCCGGGTTGCGCAGCGCAAAAGGCCCTTAACTGCGCTCCCTGGCAACGGAAACGCGGAACCGGAAGAACAAGCGGTTCCTAAAGCGGCTGAAAACTCCTCGGGCATGGAAGATACCGCTGATGCCAAAGACGAGAAAGCAAAAGATACTGAAGCTGCGCCCGAGAATGATGTCCGTATCGTTGAAGCTTCAGACAGTACTTCTCCGATCAGAATTTATTTTGGCGATGTTGACCAACCAATCCAGGGTATTCGTGTCACCGTTCAGGGCCAGATTACAATTTCCCGCGGTCAGGAAATGGCCGTGACCGATCCGGAACCGATGGACGAACTGGACATGCCAAGTATGCAGTCGCACACGCAATCGGTGAGTAACAACATCAATATATTGGGTGCCAACGCGGGCGAGCGGCGAACGCTTTCCGTGGGGGGTGTCCTTTATCCGTTCCGATGGTGTCCGCCGGGTTCTTTCCGAATGGGAGCCGGTAAAAACTCTTATGACGTCAAGTTGACAAAAGGGTTTTGGATTCTTGAAACGGAAGTAACACAGGAAATGTATCGAACGGTGACGAATTCCAATCCGTCCAATTTCCGCAGTGACAAGCTGCCGGTCGAGTTTGTTACTTGGGGTAATTGTCTGGATTTTTGCGAAAAACTTTCGACCAAAGCCGGTTTGGTTGAAGTACAATTCTCGATTCCAACCGAAGCCCAGTGGGAATACGCCTGCCGGGCCGGAACGTCGAGCGATTTTTCGTTTGGAAACGATGTGAACCTTTTGTGTCAATTCGGCAACTACTGTGATAAGTCAAATACGGACAAATGGAATTGGCGCGACAATGTTAATTCGGACGGACACGACAAAACGGCTCCGGTCGCCAGTTACAAGCCGAATCCTTGGGGAATCTACGACATGCACGGGAATGTTTGGGAATGGTGCTCCAGTCGTTATGGAACCTATCCGCGCGAACCGGCCATCGATCCGGAAGGACCGACTACAGGAACGTTCCGTATTTTCCGCGGCGGTTCCTGGAGTATCGAAGCAATTTATTGCCGCAGTGCCGTGCGATTCGGGTTCACTCCCGATTTTCGTCGGGATGATATTGGCTTCCGAATTTCACTGGTTCCCAACGTAGCGCCGGAAGAAAAATAATCATCGACACGCAACAACACAAACAGCGCAAACAAACGCTGTGAGGCGACGCCGGTTTGTGTTTTTCTCATGCAAGAATTTGAAAGACAACCTGTATTGCCGCGGTGATGTGTATCGCGGCTGTTTTTTTTCCTTTATATACTTGATAGAATATTGAGACTTGTGATAATGAACGACAAAAACATTTTGGTCGGTATCCTGATGGGGAGCGACAGCGATTGGGATAAAATCAAAGGGGTTACGCTGGCTCTGGATGAGTTTGGCGTCGGTTGGGAAATTCATGTTATGAGCGCCCATCGAACGCCGGAAATGGTGCTCGCCTATGCTCAAACGGCGGCTGACCGCGGTCTGAAGGTCATTGTCGCCGCGGCGGGCGGAGCAGCTCATTTGGCCGGAGTCGTCGCTTCCCATACCTGTTTGCCCGTCATTGGCATTCCCGTCAAAACGGATTTCATGGGCGGGCTCGATTCGCTTCTGTCTGTCGTTCAGATGCCCGGCGATGTGCCCGTCGCTACCGTTGGTATTGGTTCCGGGGGAGCCCGTAACGCCGGAATTCTTGCCGTACAAATGATCGCGTTGGCCGATCCCGCTTTGACCGAAAAGCTGGTCGCGTTCAAAGCAAAACTGGTCGATAAAATCGCGGCCAAGAACGAAGCTTTTCTCAAAAAACTTGCGGAATCCTGATTTTTGTCAAAAAGGGAATAATTGCCCTTGCTTTTTTTTATGATTTTCGCTATTGTTCCACTGGTTTGACTTCAGTTTTCGTGTTGTGCGGCTTGGAACTTCCCTGTTTTCCCAAAGTAAACGGGGAGCCAATCACCGAAAATTGGCGTATCGACACGATGATTTCATCCGGAAGGTTTCATTATGCGGAAAAATGCTTTAGGATATTATATTTCAGGCTGTCTCTTGGCGGCGGCTCTCTTTTTTGCCTGTGGGTGTGCCTTGCAAAAAGGAAAATTACTCGACGATAACGATCCCATGAGAACGGGGAGTCACAAGGCGGGCAGTGAGGTTTACGATCCCGCTGCCGACTCGGCGGTGAATGGACTCCTGGCCAAAGCCGAGGGTACTTTAGCGGAACGAGGAAATATCGGGCAAGGCAAAAGCCGCGTTTGCTTTATCGGTGTCGAAAATGCCGGGGCAGAAGAAATGGGCGACCTCAAGCAAGACCTCGACGAAATGATTCGCACGAAGATTACGCAGTCCCCACGGTTCGAGACGATCGATTCACGTACCGTCGCGGCCGCGCTCCGCAAGACCGGTATGAGGTCCGATGATCTGCTCTTGCCGGAAAGTCGGGGGCAGTTCGTAAACGCTTTGGGTGGCATGGGCAGTTCATTCGATTATATCTTGTTCGCCAAGGTGACAACGGCAACTACACGAGACAACAAAGATTCCCAAGTCAAGTACGCTCTTACGCTTGACTTGGTCGATGTCAACAGTGGAGCACCTGCGGCAAGAGAATCGGTGGCGCTGCGAAAGAATTACAACAAGAGTGCCAAGGCCAAAGTTTTCGGGCTCTTCTGATCGGGAGTTTTCGCGTGTCGATTATGCCGATTAACAAGTCTTGCTTGATCGTTCGGTATGGAATGGGCACCGCTCTTGCGATTTGCTTCGCTTGGCTTTTGCTTTTTCCGACTACAGGATGTCAGTCCCGGTACGCAAAGCACATGACCGAAGTTCGCGCTGATTTGTTTGCAGGCAATACGACCACGGCATTGCAAAAAATTGAAGCCCGGGAACAAAAAGCGTCTGCCCGCGAAGGCGATGTTCTTGACCTTGACGCGGCAATCATCGAACTTTGCAACG
>JAQVID010000451.1 GCA_028695865.1 Thermoguttaceae bacterium
AAACCCAAAATGGGCGGTAGGCATTTGCGCACCGAGGAAGCTTTGTTTCGTGGATTGAAACAAAGGGCCGGTTGCACTTACGCAACGGCAATAATCACCCTTGTTGTGTATTTTGTCCATTTCCCAATGCAGCCGCTAGCCGGAGACACCCTTTTGGATCCCCCCTTGTTGATGTGTTTGCCTATTTTACACAGTTTTCCCAAAAATCGGTCGTACCATGAATGCCAATTCCCACATGGAAAGATCACCGGAGAACTGGAAACAGTCTTCCTGAATGACTGAAATGTCGGCAAACCAGAAACAATTTGAAGGGCTTTCGATTCACTCATGAATGGATCGAAAGCCCTTTTTCTCGTAATCATCTGCGATTATTTCTTCCAATAACCAAAACTCGTCTGATTTTTCCGTGCAACCTCTTTGCAGATACGCGACAATGCCTTATACTAAACATTGACGGCTACTCAATATTTACTCCTTATTGACGTGGTGTCGTGTCCTTTCAGTTTTTTTGCAAAAAATCATCATGAGATATAATTGTATTGACAGGAATAAACGAATATGACCAGCACGGAAAACGCAAAAATTATCAATAGAGTGACGTGGCTCGGCATGATTATCAATGCGATTTTGACCGTATTGAAGTTTTGTGCCGGAATCTTTGCCCATTCGCAAGTCCTGGTCGCGGACGCTGTACACAGTCTTTCCGATCTTTCGACCGATGTTGCGATTCTGGTTGGCGTTCGTTTTTGGGAACAGCCTGCCGACGAGGAACATCCACACGGTCACGCGAAAATCGAAACGGTCGTTACGGTTTTTATCGGCGTCATTCTGTTTCTTGTCGGAACCGGACTTGCCCGAATGGCCATTACGTCCATCGATGAACTGTTAGACGGAAAAAAGCTTGCCCTGCCGGGTCAATTCGCGTTCTATGCGGCGATTGTCTCGATTGTCTCCAAAGAGTTCCTTTATCAGATCACGGCCCGGGCAGGAAGCCGAATGGGAAGTACCGCCTTAATCGCCAATGCATGGCACCATCGGTCTGACGCAATCAGCTCGATTCCGGCCGCGTTAGCCATTCTGGGGTGTATGGTGTTCGGCGAAAAATACGTTTATCTTGACCCGGTTGGAACGATACTTGTCAGTGGCATGATCATGTATGTCGCCGTCAAGATTGTCCTGCCCGCGTTCTCCACGTTGCTCGACGCAGGCGTTTCCAAGGAAAAAGTTGAGACGATTCGCAAGCTCGTTCTGGCCAATCCTTCGATTCAAGGGGTTCACAAAATACGTACCCGATCGCTCGGCTGTGGTAATATCGCCGTTGATTTGCACATTCAGGTCGATCCGCATATGGAAGTATATGAAGCCCATTGGCTTTGCCATCGGATTCAGGAAGAACTTCATGCGCAAGACGAAAAATTCGTTGACGTCGCGGTCCACGTTGAACCACTGACAAAATAAACGATCGCCCGGTATTTGACGGGCGTTTCTTCGCGGGCTCTAATTCATCCCCGCGATTGTTCAAACTCCTGCTTTAGCTCAACCCCCCGTGCTGCTCACGTTCACTGTCTTGGCTCAAGCCCCCTGCCCTGACTCAAGCCTGTTTGCTTTCGGAAAACGGTGGGCAAAAAGCGTCATTCCATGAAAAAAGCCTGTTGCTTACAGGCTGGTTTATACGTTATGCTTTTTGCGGACACGGTGGAAACGCGGACGGTTTGCCGCGCCGCGGGCACCTGGCGTCCGCCCCTGTGCTTTCGGACGGGCACACAGGGCGTTTGCTCCCGGAGAAATTTCTCAATGATCGAAGAGCGAATCAGACTCTTTCAGATCGTCTTTTTTCTTGCCCTCCTGGTGCTTATCGTTCTGTTTGGTAAAACCGCGAACAATATCGCCAGCCAAAGCAAACACACTGCCGTCAATATAGAAGTTTTCCGCGAGAGACAATTTGGATGTCGGAAGAACCTTGCCGGAAATGTTTGCTTTGGAATCGGCTTTGGCCAGAATATCGATAATAAAAGTGTAATCCGAGGCATTATTTTTCGACGTATCGGAAAGCTTGTCCAGTTTCAGATTCTTGAGGAGTACACCAACTTCTTTAAGAGAGAGGTAATATTCTTGCGCCGAAACCTCTTGCTTGCTTGTTTCGCGTGAAGCAAGTGATTTAATCTTTTCGTATGCCGCTTTTTGGTCCAGACCGCAGACACAAATAACCGCATCCTGGCAAGTCCCCAAATAAACGGCGACATCACGTCCGGAGAACATGGGCGGAATACCGCTGACCGCCGCTTTCTCGCTTGCTTTTTCTTCGAGTTCTTTAAAGGGAAATACAAAAGAAGAAATCGCATATTTTCCGATCTTTTCCGCCGCAATCTTAAGCCGGCCCTTGAGAGGTTCTTCAGTGAGAACTTCCTTATCGAGGAGCTTCAGGAAATCGACCATCTTCTCGCCGTGAACAACCGTTTGACCGATTACAATGAGCGGATCGGCCGTAATGGTAATCGCGCCGTCGAGTTTCTCTTGCGAAGCCGTTGAAGAAAGCATTTCCTGGAAGGGAACAAGCACTTTCTCCGCTTTGGCCAGATCGGCTTCATCAAGAGATTCCTTCAATGACGTAAACATGTTCTTAAACGTGTTGCGGACGTTGGCTTCCTGGTACTCCTGGTTGTTTTTCGCTTGTCGTGCACAAACCAAACCGGAAAACACCGCGTCGTTCGGCTGATAAATGTGGGCCCACAGCGATTTTTCACGTCCCCCGTTTTGATAGATGGAAGCCAATTCGCTGCCCGACTTGAGTAACGAATCACTTTCGACCACGAGACCACCGGCCGCGTCGGTTCGACTGCCGACAACAAAGGACTGAACGGAGGTGATGAACGTATCGCCAAGCTTTCTCAACATTTGCCAATCAACGGCCGAGGTCGCGGCCGGCTCGGCCATTCGTTGCCGGGCAAGTGAAAACAGACTGTCCAGCAGGTCTGGCGACATGTTTTCGCACCAGCATTTGCAGCCGAGAAAATATTTTTGGTCGAGACCATCGACGAACCGGGCTGGATCACCTGCCGGAAGACATTTGGCCTTTCCTTTTTCAAAGAAAAAGAGCCAGCCGTCTCGTTCCAATAATTCGATTTCCGCTTCACCTGGTTTATTATTGAATCGCATAATCTTCGTGCCATTGACGTCTTCGATCATTTGTCTGAACGATTCCACCCCCACGAACATGAGATCGTCAAATTTTTTGACCGGGAGAAAACCAAAGGGAAAAAGTTCTTTTCCGTTGGTCAGTACAACGACGCCACCGGGCTTCGTCTTGTCCAATCCCTGAACGTCGGCGACCACGGACCGGAATCCAACAACGTTGGACTTGTAACCCATGCGGTCGGCAATTGAGTCCACCGCTTTCCATATGGCATCGTATCCGCCAACGGAAATGGCAACCACCGGTTTGGAATCCGCTGCATAAACGGAAGACATGGAGCAGACCGCCAATACAAAGCTTAGCAAAAGAATCGGCCATTCCCAAGCCCTTATGTTTCGATACATCATTGTAAAGTTCCTTCTGTAAATGAGATGTTGTGTGTTTCAAACCTAAAAAACCACCATGACAGTAGCCTTTTATGGTATTATAGTAAATCTGTAGAACATTTTCAAGAGGAAAATATTCGTAAAGAACGACTATTCTCTGTATGCAGTTCTTTGCGGCGCGTCTCTTGATCTTTACGATGAAAAACTCGGAATTTGCCCGATTGATAAAAAATGCTGTGGGTAAACATAAAATAAACACAATATACACAAGTCGCACAAAATAGGTAATACAGGCAATACAAGACCGATCAAAATTATGGGGTTCATGCTTGCGTTGAGTCCGTCCTTTATATATACTGTATATATACTGGAATAAGTACACGACTTGGCATCGTCAAGTCGTTCATTTGAGTATTTGTTCAACGGATACCGA
>JAQVID010000452.1 GCA_028695865.1 Thermoguttaceae bacterium
AATTGACCGGGCGATTTGTGAAGCTCTACCCGATTAACACACGCCTTGTGCTGCTCCATGCCCGGGCACTGCTTTACAAAGAAATGTACGCCCAAGCGATTGATTACATGAAGTCGGCGACGTTCCTTCCGAACGAAGGATGTTTGCTCGGTCGCGACGTCTATCGTCGGGCCACGCTGGGGGCCGCGGTCGCCGCGCTCAAGCACAAGCGGTTTGACGAAGCCCTTGCCCGAATTGCCCAAGCCCGGCAATGGCCCGAAAATCTGGGAGCCGGCAAGCCTTATCCGGACGGTTGCGATGAACGACTCGAAGACTGGCTCACGTTCCTTGTTCAAACCAAAAAGGGCGACACCGTAAAAGCCCGGGCTGCCCTGGACGCCATACTCAAGCCGATCAATGCCCGACACGCGCAGACTTTCGGCAAGGCTCCCTATGGCGACCTGCTGACCGCGCTTGCCTTGCGGGCTTCCCAACAAACCGCCAAGGCTAATACGCTGCTGAAAAAGAACTCCTTGCCCGAAGGCGTTTGGATACGCAATTATTTTAACGGCAAGATTTCCCCTGCGGGAAAAGACGACGACACCGCTCTTCAGATTTTGTCGCTTGTTCAGGAACTGTCTCTTCCGGAAGCAAAATAGAATACTCCCGACGCAATGGGAACGGCTGAAGCGTTTAACGCTTTGCCCGTTCCCGTTATTCCGCTTTCGTTATTCCGTTTTCGTTATTCCGCTTTCGTTATTCCGTTTTCGTTATTCCGTTTTCGTTATTCCGCTTTCGTTATTCCGTTTTCGTTATTCCGTTTTCGCTATTCCGCTTTCGCTATTCCGTTTTCGTTATTCCGTTTTCGTTATTCCGTTTTCGTTATTCCGCTTTCGCTATTCCGCTTTCGTTATTCCGTTTTCGTTATTCCGTTTTCGTTATTCCGTTTTCGTTATTCCGTTTTCGTTATTCCGTTTTCGTTATTCCGTTTTCGTTATTCCGTTTTCGTTATTCCGTTTTCGCTATTCCGCTTTCGTTATTCCGCTTTCGTTATTCCGCTTTGGGACTTGGCGCTGTATTATACTGATAAAAATTATCCCAATCTTCATCGAGACGAGCAAGCAGATCGTGCAACGGATAGACGTTGTAACGAACACCGTCGCCATCGTCCTGCTTCCACATGAGTCGTTTTTCTTCCAGTTTGCGAAGAGCGTCGTCCACTTCAAAATCGACGTCTTTTCCGAACTGCTCAAAGAGCCACTGCTCAACTTTTTTGTCCAATTCGTCTTCCGTAAGCACATCCTTTCGATGAATATAAAGCATGTACACGGCTAAAATCGTTTCCTTGATTTCCTGCTCTTCAGCCATGTGAACAAGCGAGGAAATCGCACTGGTATTATTCGAAAAACTTTGAAAATAAAGGGAACTGGAATACTTGAGCAAATACTTCGTGCGACTGTTGAAAAAGCTCATAATGCCTTTAACAATGACGATGATCAGACTGGCGGCAAGAAAAAGCAGTATCTGTCCGGTGAACATGGCGATTTTCATAACCTTCACGAAAGTTACACCCAGTCCACCCAAAAAAGAACCGCCTACTTTAAGCCGCTCAAAAAACGGCATATTGAATATCACCTTGGGAGCAATGATCTTGATGTTTTCGACAGGAACATCTTTGAACAATTTAACAATGATATTTCCTCCTTTGTCTCCTGCTTCAGCGCGATACCGGGCAAGAACAAGTGTTCGCTTCAGTATTCGGGTTTGAATCACCTGATTACGACGCCAAAAGCACCACCAGGGAAATTTACTCTCTTTCAATTCCATACCACGGAAGAAAACGCGAAACGATTCAAATTCAGTCAAATCGACTCGCACCGATACTCCGCCGTTGGGCTGCAAGGAAAGACACTGATTGAGTTCGTCTTCGCTCAAGGAAACAAAATTGCAATCGCTCGCCAATTTCATCAGACCATCGACAACATGCGTTCCTTGCCGCAAGCGTTCTTCTCCTTCAGGCATGACATCGCAGTACGTATCGCGATCCGGATCGAACGGGACAAAACTGTCATGGAGTATGCCCAATTCATCATAAAAATCGAAATGAAAGCGGTGTCCGATCATTTCGGCAAAAATCCGAAACTGATCTTTTTCCTCGGCAGACAATTTGTCGTCGGCCAGAATACGGTCCAAAAGCACCGAGATACGAATCGGAATGTACATTTCACGCCGATTCAAAAAGGCAAGATCACTGGACACAATTACACCTGCGGTTTTTCCGGACCAATACAACACAGGGAGCGATTGTCACCGTGTGAACATGCTCCCTGTGATACTCGCCCTGATGTGGTGAGAAAAAATCATTCAGACCAGGCTTCCAAATAACGAGCCAACTGATGAATATCGCTTCCGACGATTATCGGTCGGGAATAAGCGCGAAGCTTGTCCATCGCAATCAGTTCTTCAAATGTCGGATACGCAAGTTTCATCGTGTCCGCAACGGAAATCATAACACCGTTAAGACCCATTTCGCACAAGGCGCGATAGGCTCCCACTCCGATTTGACTGCCAAGAATAACGTCGAATCCCGTCGGGGTATTACAGCGAACTTCGTAACCAAACTGCAAACCACTGATCTTTCGCGGACGACCGGTTCGCCGTTTGTATTCTTCGCTGATAAGTCGGGAAAGACGACCACTGTACTTGAGTTGCGATACCGGGAAATGTCCGAATGTGTCCGGCTTGAGCGAACGATATTCGTCGTCCGAAACACAAAGCTTGATCTCCGAAAGCGGAAGATATTCCGCCATTCCTTCGGATATAACGGCGACGAAACTGTTATTGCCTTCGGCTTCCCGGGCAAGAATAACATCGACGCAACGATTGACGATCTTGCCAATATTAAAGACCTTGCGCATGAGCGGTTTGCCGCTTTCGTCCATAATGACATTTCCGGAAACCGGGTCAATCGTTTGTTCGGTGTCTTCCCATTCCTGCGGAATATCTTCCAAACCAATAACTATACTGGCCTCACCGGCAATCGCGGCACCGTAAGCAAGCCAGGCCGCCTTGCGCCCCATCAACTGACAAACATAGCCGCCGTTGGCCGCTTCAGAATCGGCAAGCAAATTACGGAGCTGCTTGGCAAGCATGTCGACCGCCGAAAAATAACCGAACGTGAACGGAATGCCTTCGTAGTCATTGTCGATGGTTTTCGGCAGATGAACCACTTTGATTCGCTTTTGACCTTCAGCGAAACCGTCCTGGAAAAGTTTGAACTTGGCTGCCGTCGTCAGCGTATCGTCGCCTCCAATAGAAATAAGAGCGTCAACGCCAAGTGAGCACAGAGCGTTATAAACGTTCATCATGGGCGCCGTCTTTTCAACATCTTTCAGGTCGGCATGCGTCTTGAGAAGCTTGCCCGGGTTGGCTCGCGCGGTACCAATACAAATTCCCTGTGTCGTCCGCAATCCTTCGAGTTTGGCCTTGTCCAGACGAATATAATCGACGTCTTCTTTTAACGGAGTTGAACCATCGTAATCGACCAGATGGGTATAACCATTCTTCATGCCGTAAACTTCGATTCCGGCTCGGGCAAAACAGACGGCAGCCGCGCCAATAACAGCGTTAGCCGACGGAGCCGGACCTCCGGAAAAGAGAATCGCGATCTTTTTGATTTCCGTCTTGGGCTTGGTCGGACTGGCAAGAGGCAGTGTCATAAAACATTCCTTTCTTAAACATGAAAAACTTCGCAAAATGTGTTCGTCCCGAAATACGCGATCTCCGCGACATTTTTTACGAGACGAAACATCCGACGATGGGTGGAAATACGCACAAGCAACATTGTAACCGTTCACGGCGATTTTTCCTTTCCCACGAAAGGTTGGCCGTGTTCTTCTTACAGAGAGTATAGCAGAACCAACCAGCCACGTCAACGATATGTCAGAAAAATTCCGAAAAACAGTCAAC
>JAQVID010000453.1 GCA_028695865.1 Thermoguttaceae bacterium
GAGCCTTATGGGGCCGTATAATGGTTGCCGGCGGAGGATCGAAGGTAAAAACTATTGACGGAATCTTCCGAATTCGGGACGATGCCCGAACACATTCGAAGATCGCCCCGTGCCCGGCATGCACCCCGTCGAATTTAACGATCGACAAGACCCCGCCTCGCAACTCGGGCGGGAATGATTCCAACTGGCCAATGAGCTTCACAACAACTATCCGTAAAAAGGGGCCCCTCACAGGGATCGAATATTACTCGTCGTCCTCGTCACGAACGACTGTTTCGAGTACCTTGGTATTTCTTTCCACCGCAAGAATGATCGTCCTGGTTTCCACACCGTCGGGACTCACCGCGGCAATCGGAAACACGTGTCGTCGTTCCGGCAGATGGTAACGAATGGAGAAAGTTCCATCTTCCTTCAAGCGTATATTTTCTCCTTTTATCGCTACTTGAACATGGGGGGTTGTCTCGCCTTTGATAACAAGTTCCGCATCGATTTTGAGACCAAATTCGGCGGGCGAATCGCTCCAGCCGGACGAACGGCTTGTTCCGTCGTGTTTGGCTCCGTTACCGGACAAAACATCACCGCCGTTTTCCGGATAATTCCCAAGTTGAAAATCAGTCGGAATACCCGTCCAACTTACGTCCGGATGGCCAAAAGAATCGTGAACATAACGCTGAGGCGTCTCGACAATATTACTCGAAAGAAGAATAAAGAATTGTCCGTCTCGCGCAAGATACCCAATTTCTACAAGAAACGAACTCGGGGGATCGTCAACATCAATATACCAGTTGTTGATTCCGCCATGAATGTGAATATCGCTCAAAAACTCTTTACGCATCGTCCCACCCGCATCGGTGTGCATGCGATAAAGTCGCAAGATGGGATCGGCCGTGTGCCAAAGATGTCCCATGGCTGCCCGAATTCGGTCGATGACCTGCATACTCATTTCCCAATAGGCGTGGAGCCAGAACGGATCGCGGACCATCAAAATCAGTTGGTTTCGTGGTTCACGGTCAATCGTGGACGAGTCGGTCCCCAGTGTTTTGTGTAAAAGAAGTTTATCTTTCAGTGCGGAGATTTTTTTCTGAACCTCGGTCGTTGCCTGCTGATCAGGAGCTGGGGGAAGTTGAACTTGAGCGGCTGCCGGAGCAGTATTTTGAATATTAGTCTTCGATAATTGTTTTTGTTCTTTTAAGGCGGGCACTGCGGAAGCGTCATTCTTCGATGTCGATTGCGGGATTTTTTTTCCCAAAGCAGGGGCCGGTACAGAACTGTCCGCGCTGAGTGGCAGTTTTTTTGGGGGGGCTTTTTTGCGAATCGGGGCTTGCGGTTTGGGGCCTTTTCCGTCAATGCGGGTCCCTTTGCTTGGGTATCTGTTTTGGCTTGCGGGGATGGGGAGGGCTTTTTGGCGATTCCAGCAGGCTTTTCTGGAGCTTTTTTCCGCACAGGACGGCGTTTTCCTTCGGTGACAGGAGGAGAAGAAGCCGGTGGGGAAATTTTGCCAGGGGCGGATTTGGGGGAATCTTCATGAGATACCGACTTTTTCGTTCCCTGCTTCGTCGAAACTCCAGAAGCAGGAGCCGCGTTTCGCTTTGCTTTTCCTTGGGCTTGATGAGGCTTGGTTTTTGAGACGCTGCTTGTCGCGACATTACCCTGTTCTATGGCTTCAATCAAGGCATTTTTGCGCAAATCGTGCCACCCGGCAATCCCTGCTTTGCGGGCAACTATCTGAAGTTCCTTAATCGTCTTTGCTACTAAAGGTGATTCACTTTTCATAAAACGCTCCGGAAACAAATACGGCGTCAGTTCGTTTATCTGTAAGGCACAAAATCTCCATTTTCATTTATTCTATGATACCCCAATTTTCAAAAAACGCAAGAAGAATTTACCCATTTTATATAATTTTTCCCATATCCACTGTCCTACTTATTCTCAACAGTGCGATATTGCGATTTTTTCCGAAAATAATGAAAAGAACACTGGCAAAGCCCTAAACTTTTTGGTATAATACTTAGTTGTTTTACGGACAAGAACAAGCAGTTAAATAGCTTTGTCGTGTACATTTTTAGCGGGGTTGTTCAGAGATGTTAAAATGGCGTTTGTTGATTGGCATTCCAAGTATTGCCCTGATTACCTTGCTTTGCTGGCTGGATGCCAACAATCCGTTTCCGGGCATCTATCTTATGCCATTTTTTCTTTTATGTGTCTTTTTTCTTTGCGACGAGGTACTTGACCTGCTTAATGCCGGGGGTGTTCATCCGCGACGTTCGACCGTCTATTTTGGTACTCTGACCATGATGATTTTGTGTTGGCTTGCCTGTTTACGAAGTTTTCCGCACGTCAGGGAAGAAGGGTGGAATGTTGCCGCGTTGGCCTGTTTACAGACGCTTTTGGCCATGGCGGGCGGCGTTGTGATCGCGTTTATCGGCGAAATGATTCGTTTCAAAAACCCCGGAGGAATCACCATCAATCTGGCCGGAGCGCTTTTCGTCATTACTTATATCGGTATGCTTGGCTGCTTTATGATCATGCTGCGAATAGCATATGGTATTGGAGCCGTGTTGTCTTTGGTTATTGTCACTAAATTGTGCGATATCGGCGCTTATACGGTCGGACGCCTTTGTGGTCGGCACAAGTTGGCACCTGATTTGAGTCCGGGCAAGACCATTGAAGGCGGTATTGGCGGTCTGCTTTTCGCGGTACTGGGAACCTGGATTACCATGGAATTGCTCTTTCCTTATCTTCTTCGAAGGGAATCGAATACTCCGTTGACCGGGCTGATTCTTTTTGGTGTTCTGGTCGGACTGACCGGTGCGCTTGGGGATTTGGCGGAATCTCTGATAAAGCGGGATGTCGGACGCAAAGATTCCAGTTCGAACCTTCCCGGCTTCGGTGGTTTTCTC
Source organism: Thermoguttaceae bacterium (assembly GCA_028695865.1). Lineage (GTDB taxonomy): Bacteria > Planctomycetota > Planctomycetia > Pirellulales > Thermoguttaceae > JAUNBG01. Next base: position 2,901 of record JAQVID010000453.1, read on the forward strand.
GATTTGTTCGATTCGCTTTTATTGGCCGCTCCCGTTGCTTTTGCCATGTGGGCATACGGGCTGATCCGATAATATCACCTTGCCAGAAACCTGGAAGCAATCGTTTTGACCGGTATCATCGTGTTTTTTAGTTGAAAATACAGAGACATTCAGGGAAATACCCAATGAACCCCAATTTAATTCATCCCCGTTCACAGGACAGGCAAACGGTCTACTTGAAAAATGTGGTGAACGATCCGACAATAGAAGTCGGCGACTACACCATTTACAATGATTTTGTTCGCGACCCTGTTGATTTTGTAACGAATAACGTCCTTTACCATTATCCGATCAATCAAGAGCGTCTCATCATTGGCAAATTCTGTTCGATTGCCTGTGGCGCCAAATTCATGTTCACATCAGGCAACCATGCTTTGCGCTCGCTGGCGACCTTTCCTTTTGGCATTTTCACAGACGACTGGAGTGTTCCTTTTCCGGAAATGACCAAAACCTGGGATAATCGGGGCGACATTATTATAGGGAATGACGTTTGGATTGGATTCGAAGCGATTATTACGCAAGGCGTAACCATTGGCGACGGCGCGATTATCGCGACTCGGGCTGTCGTGACGAAAGACGTTCCTCCTTATACCATTGTCGGAGGCGTTCCGGCCAAACCGATTCGCAAACGTTTCGACGACGAAACCATTGCCAAATTGCAAAAAACAGCCTGGTGGAATTGGCCCGCGGAAAAAATACGTGATCGGCTTGACATGATTACCGAAGGGCGTATCGACGAACTGGTTGGGGAGTAGAAATGTAAAATTCTTGCGCAATCGTTGCGTTATTGGCACCGATTGCGCAGTTTTTGCGTTATGGTGATTGGGCACGGAAAAAAATCATTTTCAGCGTCATTTCAGAACGCTTGACAGTCCTGTATGGTATGCCCACTATTATTTGCTCGCTCTTATATACCTGCTATTATATACCCAAGGTCTTGATAAGCATAAGATTTGCGACAAGTATTTGCAGAGATGGTCAGAGGAAATCGCTGGTCGGTGAAAATCT
>JAQVID010000454.1 GCA_028695865.1 Thermoguttaceae bacterium
TTCGGTGTCGATACTGTCGGACAGGAAGGTGACCGCGCCGTCGCCGTAAAGGAAGTGCGCTCCCATCGCGTGATAACTTCCGAACGCTAACTGAACAAGCGTTCCATGAGTTTCAGGGAATCGAAAGAAGGTATTCAGTGGGGAGTAGGCCGAACCCACCGCTTCAGAGAATTCGCTTCCCTTGGTTGCCACGGTACTGTCGTTTCCGTTGAAGGGGTCCGCCTGAGGCGATCCGATAATCCAGTGGTCGTTGGCGTTTCCGTCTTTGACCGCCGTGGAGTCGGTCGGTACTTCGCCGACGAGAATCGTATTGGAAAGTCCGTCGAGAACCGATTCGAATCGTGTTTGACTGTTCCCCCAAAAGACGCCGTTTTGTTTGGGATGCTGATGACTGAGACATTCGCCTTCCTTAAAGGTCAGACCGGCCTGCGCAAGTTGTCCTGTGGTATCGACGGCAGCCAGTGATCCGGAACTTGCCAGATACGACGATTGTGTTCGGTGCGGAATGCTCTGATTTAATTTTTGTCTGTCGTGCGGAAACGAAGGACAAACATAAGTCGTAATCAGAGTTCCGCAAGCAATTGTATTGCGATTGAGTTCGGTGTTCGGAGTGGAATCGCTGACGGTTTTGTAAGTAGTGTCCCAGTTTCCATTGTTTGGCGGGGTTGTCTTGCTTCCGTTGTTTTCGTGAAAAACCAGCGATTCGTAAAGAGGCTGTTGCTCAATAAACGGGGTCAAAGCGCCGGACCAAAGAAACCCGATATTGTTCCATCCGGCGGGAAACGCTTTGTGAATGTCGTGATAGTTGTGAAACGCCAGTCCGATTTGTTTCAGGTTATTCTTGCATTGCATTCTTCGCGCCGCTTCGCGTGCCGCCTGAACCGCCGGCAAAAGAAGCGCGATCAGTATGCCAATTACGGCAATGACGACAAGAAGCTCGACCAACGTGAATCCTTTTCGACCTTGTCGATAGTCAGACTTTTTTTGTGAGTCGGTCAAAATTTGAAGTGTAGTCATGTTCATTACATTCCTTTCGTAAATTTAATGTTCTTTCGGATCGTCAACTTCGTTGTTAAACATCGATTTCGTTGTTAAACATCGATCCTTTTCGTATTTCATTTTCAGAAGTATATAACATCATTATTTGAGGAACATTAAGATTTAGTTAGGAAACGAACTGTTTACGATTAAAAATTGCTAATGTTTCATAACATGTTGTCATACAAAGAGTTGAGTATGCGTAAAAGCAGAAGTCAAATTTTTCGATTGTGAGAGAGCGAATTGGTCGGACCGGAAGCATTTCTCCCGCGTTGCTCTTGTTCAGCGCACAAAAAAGCAGGAGCTTTTCTCCCGCGTTTAAAGATGTAAAACAAGTGTAAAGAGTGCGCCGTTTAAAAATTCCGGACAGGAAAAATCCGGACCGCTCCTGTTCCGGACGGCGAGTTTCTGTTCCGGATGGCGATGGCATTCTTGAACCTTGCCAAAAAACGTTACAGGCGTTTCAGAGGCATGATGGTAATGTCGTCTTGCTGTACCGGTCCGCTGAAATCTTTGAGCGTGTCAATCATGTGAGGAATGAGCTCGCTTTCCGGTTTGACCGCCAATTGGGCAATCGTATCATAAAGTCGTTGGTCGCCAAATCGTTCTCCGGAGACGGCGGTTGTATCGGTCACGCCATCGGTATAGAGAAAGAGCAGGTCGCCGGGGTCAAGCTGAAGTGTATCCGTGGTAAAGTCAAAATCGGGAAATATGCCGACAACAGGATTGGTTGGCTCGGCGAACCATTGCGGAGCCTGGTTGTGACGAACAAGCAGAGGCGGATTATGTCCGGCGTTCGTATAGACCAGCGTACCGGTTTCCGTATCATAAACGCCCAGGAACAGCGTAACGAACATCGCTTTTTCGTTCGTCGGCTGCATAATTCGATTGACCGAGGAAATGATCTCGCCGGGCAAAATCGCCTGCTCGGAGACCTGACGAATCAGTGTTCTGGTCGCGATCATAATCATGGCGGCCGGAACGCCTTTTCCGGAAACGTCAGCGATGAGGAAAGCGATCTTATTTTCGTTAATCATCCAATAGTCGAAGAAATCGCCGGCAACTTCTTTGGCAGGGAGAATGGCGACATCCAGCCAGAAGTCTTTTCGAGTTGAAATGAATTGCGGCTTGTGCGGGAGAAACGATTGCTGTATTTCATGGGCAATATCCAGATCGCGTTCGAGAACTTTACGTTTTGATTCCTCTTCGACCGTTTGATGTATGTGCTCTTTCAAATTGGCAATCATATTATTAAACGCCAAAGCCAGCAGACCAATGTCGCTGTGCTTGTTGACATACTTTGAGTCGACTTGTGAATTGAGATTGCCGTCGATGACCTGCTTTGCGACTTTTGTAATTTCGTAAACAGGGCGAAAGATACTGTTAAAGGTCAAGTAAATAATCAAGCCCAGGAAACAGGTCACGAGCAGTCCACCCAACCACATGAAGAAGACGGTCATTCGCAATCCGCTCAAGACCATATTCTGATCGTACATGGCAAGTAAAGTGCAGTTCATACCGCCTTGGAGCGGAGTAAAGACGAACCAGGTAAGGCGTTCATTGTCCTGAAGGAGGGAATAGGACCACAAGTTAATTCTGGTCGTTCCGTCTTCCATCGAAAGAATCTGGTCAAGTTTGGGAAACAGGTCTCTGCGTCCAATCGAATCGAGGTGCGAATAAATATTTTGAACGTCATGACGACTTCCTCCGTACTGCGCAATCACTTTCCCGTTTTCCGCCAAAATGAAATATGCGCCTCCATATTGCGAGGGGAGACGTTGGCGCGTTTTGAGAAGGGGATCGTTCTGGAACGCTTCCAGTGGAATTTCCGCGAACACCACGCCCGCAAATACGCTCTTGTGATAAAAAGGACACGAATAGGAAAAAACAGGAATGTTTTCCATGGATGAATTGTATGGATCGCCCCAACGTCCTTGACCTGTCAGTTTGGCAAGCAAATACCATTCGTTCGTCTCATACTTCGATTGGGAGATATCTGTTCGCTGAAGAACATCCGGCTTGCGAAGATCACGAAATACAGCCGTGTAATAACGGCCGGGGGATGTACTCCCTTGAGGCGACAGCGGGCCGGCAAGTTTGTATTCAGAAAAACGGCCTTCCTGCTTTAATTTGAGGAACTCTGGATCAAAGGCAACGCCAATCGCATAGATCGACGGGATTGAGGTAAAGTTTTCGTCACGGTCAAAGAAAGTCTGCGGCTCGCCTTCTTCATATAACGACGCAATCAGATTGACTTGGCGTGAAATTTCCGTGGCAACCTGGCGTATGCTTACCGCGTGATCAACTTCCGAACGAACCAATTGATCTTTAATATCGTTTTCTCCGTTATAAAGAAATACAATTGTATGTGCCAACAGGCCAATCAGGATGAAAATCGCGATGGGACTAATAAAAGCCAATATCATTTTCACTCGGGAAGACATAATGTGTCAAACTCGCTTCATTTCAAAATATTATATATTGGTGTTATACCGGTTCCACTTGAGTTTTCTGTCACGTGGCGATTGGCTCCCTCTTTTTGGGAAGCAAACGCTGAATACGGCAAAAAATGAAGTGCCCGCAATTTCATGCAAACAAGCTGCTTTTGTAAAGTGGTCTCCATACAATCAATCCGTCGAAAGTGTTCCGTTTGCAGGCAGAATATGAATGAACTCCGAAAAAGAGGGAAATCGCTTTTGGGGAATCACGCCTGTTTGAGTCAAAGCCGCTTTCATTGCCTCATAATCCTTGGCCGAAAAAGTTCCGTTGATGGCGGGGTTATAAGCAAGAATGTCGAGCCACGCCTTGAGCTGATACCGGGTGATCCAGCGGTCGAACGAATAGGTTGACGCATTACTGAAACGGCTCAAAACGTCCAACGTTTTTTCTTGATCCTTGCACA
>JAQVID010000455.1 GCA_028695865.1 Thermoguttaceae bacterium
CGTTCAAACGTTTGCCGAACTGGCCGCGTTCAATCCGTATCGTAACGGTGTTGTATCGATTCTCGAACAGCCCCAATACAGGAGTGTTGTTGAGCAGTACGAGTCATCGCTTCGATCTTCCCGACCAGAGACCGTTCCGGACCGGCCCGCGACCGAAACGACCACACGGGAAAGTGATATTCTTGATTTACTCCCACTTGGCGCGAAATCCGTTTCCACTCCGCGGCGTCTTACGCACTTTATGTCCCACTTCAGTCAAAAGGCGAAGGATATTTCACCGGACCAGCAGAATCTTAATGTTGTTTTTGCCTGTGCGGAAGACGAAGGGGCCCGCGCGGGAATGTTTCTTAAAGACGAAGACGGAAAGGTCAAACGTATTCCTGTTAATCCGGTTGCCTTTGCGTATTGCCTGACAATGAGTAACAAGGAAAAGAAGCCGGTCAAATTTGAGGAATTTGTTCCTTTCCTTCAGCAGGTAGTCAGCTACAACATCAGTATATTGAAGGAAGTAGTGGACGAAGCCGACAGGGACAAAGTACAACAAACACCGCAGATCATCGCGAACATGAAAGACGCGTGGATACGTCCCCCCCAAACGAATGAAAGGTAGGAATCTCAAAATGAAATATACTAACATTATTGTTGTGATCATCATGTTGACCTTGGGAGAAGTTGCGATGTCCCAAAGTACCAGTCCGGTCCAAGCGCAATCCCCCGTGAAGGCCGCTGGCGCGGTATCTCCGGAAGCCGTCCAAAAAGCGAATGATCTGGTAAACAGCGCGGCAGACATGATGAATTCAGCGAAAAAAGAAAACAGGGTGCCGAAAGTTGCAAAAGGAACAACCTATGCGATTCTTGTCGGTTACAGTATTTTTGAAAAAGACAAACAGCATTTGCCTGAATATGCTCAAAACGATGTGGTGAAACTGGCGCAAAAGCTGACTCAATCCGGGGCCAATGGCGGACAGATCGTTCAAATGACTTCGGAAAGTCGCGAATTTTATCTTCGTCCGAGCAAAACGAATATTATCGCCATGCTCCGTCTTGCGGCGAAAAGAGCCGGAAAAAACGATACGCTTTGGGTTATGTTGAGCGGGACGGGAACCGCGGTATCCGATACGGCATGTTTTTTGCCTGAAGGAGCAACTCTTGGAAAATCGGATCAATGGCTTTCCGAAGGAGAGGTGCGCCGGATATTGAGCGATTGTCCTGCCCGGCAAATCATTGTACTTTGGCTCGCCAATCGAATGAATGTCTCGCACATTGCGCCCGGGTCGATTCTTGCACTGCCGCGTCAGGACAAACAATCGGCCTCGGGACCGGTAAAGAATCAAACCAGGCCGAAAAAACAAGGTGACCGATTCCACATTTACGGCTGCTCGCCGGAGGGTGTTGCTAACGAATCGTCGGAAGCGGGAATGGACCTCTTTTTATCGTGTTTTGTGTCCGCCATGGCCAAAAACGCCGGCCGAACTTCGCCCGATATTCTGACGATATTCAGTCAGGCCAAAGAGGAAACGATCGCAAGGACCGGAAAGTTCACTAATGGCCCGCAAAAACCGGTTTTAAAAATGTTCTAACTGAATCACGGTAAAACAAAGTGTCCCTGATTCAACGATTAAAGTTGAACAGGGAGCTTTTCTCCCGCGTTTCAAACATCACGTCTGGGCAGAATGCCGAAGATATGCGGAAAGACGCGATAAGTAATATAAGAGGGTGGTGAGGCCAGAGGCCGTTTTGTTTTATCTGCATTTTCCAAAAAGCCAAAATAATCGATTGAAAGCCGTTGCAAAGAAGAAGTTCTTTTGATAGAATATACCATTCCAAGGGGTGTTGCCGATTGAATCGCTCGGCGTGTCGGGAATGTCCCCGATTCGCCGGGAGAAAACGGTCATTTTCTCGCGACGCAGATATCACGACAGACGAAATGACATTGAGAACGGCGAAGTCCCTTCTTCAATACCTTGACGACGATTTCGGCGATATGGAGACGGTGCCGCCGTACAGTGAGATTTTGAAGATATTCGGAACTTCTGTGACTTGACAAAAAAGAAAGGTCCAATAAGTTGAAGGTACTCAAACAAAGCTTATGGTGTTTATGGACGGATATCAAGACCGTTCATTATGCCCGGCTGTCAGCAAAACCATGGATTGGTGAAGAAAAATATGCGTTTGCCTGTTAAGAAAGCAATATGGGAACAATCCCAAAAATACGACTGCTTTTATTTGTACGATGAGCAACGGATCAATGCCCATCTTGAGCAACTAAAAGCAGACTTTGAATCCATTGAGTTTTTCTATTCTATCAAGGCCAATCGGGCCAAAGGAATTCTTCGGAATATTTTTTCTCGGGGATTTGGGGCGGACGCGGCAAGTTTGAACGAAGTAAACATGGCCAACTCGCTGAATGTATCGGCGTCCAGGATTCAATATTCCGCGCCGGGCAAACAGGTCGCCGATATAAGAGGAGCGTTGGGAATCGCGACGATTATCGCCGACAGTATTGAGGAAATTCGCTTGATCGACAAAATCGCCGGGGAAGAAAACAGGCATGTCGAGACCGGCGTTCGGATCAATCCCAATTTTACCTTTACGGACAGCACAGGAAATCCTTCGAAATTTGGAATTGACGAGGATCAGATATTGGCATTTCTTCGGAATCGCGAATCTCTGCACAATCTTGAAATAGTCGGAATTCACGTACATCTTCGGAGTCAGGAACTTCAAGCCGACATTCTGGGCAGCTATTACGAAAAAATGTACCGACTGGCCTGTTCCGTGCAAGAGGCAACGGGAGACAAACTGAAATTTATCAATATGGGCTCAGGACTCGGCATTCCTTATTCCACCAGAGCATTGCCTCTGGATACGCGCAAGTTGGGGCGAACAATCGCCGAATTGGCAACAAGATTTTATCGTGAGCTGAATGGTACACGGATCATTCTTGAAACCGGCAGATTTTTAGTGGGAGAAAGCGGCTATTACGTTACTCATGTTCTTGATCGCAAAGAATCGATGGGCAAGAAATTTATCATTCTTAAAAACACCTTGAATGGTTTTCTTCGACCATGTATTGCGCAATTGATAACACGTTATGCGTCGAATGAAAACCTTGCTGGAAGCGAACCGCTTTTTACCGGTAACGATTGTTTTCAATTTATACCGCTGTCTGATTCGACGGAAAGGGAGACGGTTTCGCTGGTGGGAAATCTCTGTACGGCAATGGATATCGTAGCGGAAGATATAGAAATGCCCCGGCTTAAAATCGGCGATGTCGTCGCGATAACAAACGCGGGAAGTTACGGCGCCGTTTTGTCGCCAATGCAATTTTCATCGCAACAGCCTCCTGCGCAGTTGATGCTTGCTTCGGACAATACGGTCGTTGACGCTGACGCATGAAGGAAAATACAAAACGGGTCGCGAAAGCAATCATTACGGAAGCTAAAAAAACGTTTTCATCGTTCTTCCTTATTTGGCGGTCTGTTTTTTGTCCGTCCGGTTCAAAATATTCTTGTGATTGAGAGACTTGCCTTTAAGAATCCGGCGAACTTCCTGAAATTCCGCGGGAATGTCGTCGTCTTTTAAACGCTCCAAAATCGCGGTCGTCCCAGCCGCTTTGGCCGTCTCATAAAACCAACACTTATATTTCAAAATATCGAGCGTCTTCTGAAGTTCGATCTGCTGTTTTTCTACTTCCTCTTTTCTTTTTTGGAACAATTGAAGCCGCTGTTCGATCGTCTCGTCTCCCTGGAGAACCATTCCAATAAAATCTTTGATATCTTTAAGCGACAACCCGGATTTCTTCAAGCATTCGACCAGTTTCAGGTATCCATAGTCCGAATCGGAGAACATCCGTATGCCTCCGCCGGTTCTCTGCATAAACGGCAGCATTCCTTCCTTGTCGTAAAAACGCAGGGTTGAG
>JAQVID010000456.1 GCA_028695865.1 Thermoguttaceae bacterium
CGACCTCGGTTTCTCATCTTCTTGCCGCACTTCGGACAGCTCTTGTCGCCTTCTTTTTCGGTTTCTTCGACGGTGGACTCCAGAACGCCCTGGAACATCTCTCCAAGAATCTTTCTGCCGTCTTCCACGATATACGATTCAATGGCATTGATGACATTGCCTTCGGACGCTTGCTCCGCGACCTGCTTTGTCTGGCGAAACGCAGCCAAGGCCTTTTCAAGAAACAGTTGCTCGTCTGGAGTTAAAGAATTTAACGTAACATCTTTCATCATGATAATACCTCTGGGGTTTGGTTGTGATTTTGACTTCAATATTACCAGTATAACGCATTTTACCCAATCGCGCAACCCCAACTTGACCGCACCCTTTTGAGAGCGTGAAAGCACGGTTGAAACGTCCCGCGAGCGACTTTTTTTCGAAGAGCATGTGGCGAACGTACCGATCCACCTCCTCTTCGGTAATCCTTTCCGGCGGGGTGTTGTTGCAAAACTTGACGAACTGAACAACGTATTGAACGTAGTGTTCCATAGTGGAAGTCGAGTACCCGGCCAAGATCATGTCCTCAATGAATTTTTTGCGCAGAGGTGTCATGGCGTGTTTCCTTTCGATGTAAAATCGTAAACGGATCGGAGTTATCGCAGAACTCCTAGCATGCCTATTTTACCAGAAAGAAACCGCCGTGTCATTACGCCGGAACGCCCGAAGCGTCAGAAAACTTCGCTCGTAAAAGAAGAGACTCAACCAACCCCTGCGGCAAAGCCGCTTCCGTCCTTCCGTCTTCCGCCATACATAAAATTTTATCACACCCCGCTTGACAGTAATTCCCCCATCGTTTATACTATTTTTAAAAAGCACAAGAGGCGCTGTCCCGGAGTGCTTGTGACTTTAGTATATAAGGTTTATCGTTAAACTACCGGGGCGGTTTCCGCTCCGGTCATGGGCCGGAAGGAACCTGCGTTTCCAGAAGGGGGAAGCCGTTTACGCGTATTGTGTGAACAGGCCAAGCGGATTTCCTGAGACGCATACCCGGCCCGTCGGGTTGGTGTTCCCTTGTTGGTTTGGACTTTTGTTCTGGAATATACTTTTAAAAACGAAGGAGTCGGCTGATGAAAAACTATGTGTTAAAATGGGGGGGGGGTACCTAGGCGAAGTTGCGTGAACTCCACTCTGAAATGTTCCGCGTTTACGCTTGTTGAACTTTTGGTCGTGATCGCGATCATCGGAATTCTGATCGCGTTGCTCCTTCCTGCCGTGCAGGCGGCGCGGGAAGCGGCTCGTCGAATGGAGTGTACTGATCACATGAAAAACATTGCCTTGGCACAGCACAATCATCATGACGTCTACGGGTACCTTCCCAATTCCCAATGTCAGGCGTCGATGGGTTATCCCATCTTGAAGAAATAGGACGGAACGGGCGCCGACTATCCGCGTTACGCTCGGTCGATTTACAGTTATCTTGTTCCATCGCTTCCTTACATGGAACAGGCCTCCCTTTATGACACGATTAAGCGAATGATCGAAACGAATCTGAACCATGTTTATGTTCATACGGCAGACAACGTTGATCCGAATTCGTTCCCCCTGACCACGTTTATTGGGCCGTATGTCTGCCCGTCTGATCCGAACACCACGTGCTTTCGCGATGCGTCCTCATATTTGGGCAAGCCCGCGCCCGGTTCTTATCACTGCTGTTTGGGAGATTACTTCATCAAAGGGTCCCATTACGACACCCCCCGCGGCGATTACCGGACTGGGGAGTACGTTGCCAATTTCTCCGCGATTACCGATGGAACAAGCAACACGGCCATGCTGGGTGAAGTGGCCATTTATAACGTTTTGGATTCCACACAGCCGGTGATCGGAGGAGTCATTCAGGCTACTGCGATGGTCTCCAGCAGTAACCTTTCGGTGTGCATTGCGGCCGGGGCGGCCCGTAACGGGAAATTTTTTGCCACTGCCTTCACATCCAATATTATTTTTTATACGATGGCGGGGCGAGGTTGGGCTAATGGAATCGCTTCGGCGTCCGGTTTCGTCACGGCCATGCCCCCCAATTCACCTAGTTGTGTACGCTATGCCGTCAACACAGGCCCTGCGTCTTGCACTGTAAGCAGTTATCACTCCGGGGGCGTCAATATCGCCATGTGCGATGGAGCGGTTCGATTTGTCAGCGAGACGATTAATACAGGTGATCCCGGCGTGACACTTTCGGGCGACTTCGCAACGGCCATTGGCGAATCGCCCTGGGGAGTCTGGGGAGCCATGGGGTCTCGCGACGGAGGCGAAAACAAAAGTCTGTGACGCGAAAAATAAAAGGACATGAACAGTATCGTTCATGTCCTGTCATAACGTGTCCGCTCAAGCCAGAAACGGTGAAAACGGAAACGTAAACGGGAAATTCAGTCTTTCAGAAATCCAGGAGGAGAAAAAAATGACATCGCATTTATCGTTAAACAGAAGAGGTTTTCTTGGCGCTTCCGCTCTGCTGGCCGGAAGTGCCCTGATCCCGTCCGGGGGCTCGCTTTTCGCGACGACGGGAGCAGGTCGCATTCCTTACGAGAAGCGGCTGGGCGACCGCCATTGGATGTGGGGGCACGACCCGGGCGCCCACGACGGTCCCAATATGGTCTACAAGATTCCGCTCAGCGAACCGATGAGCATGGCTGAAGGGATTAAGTATATGGGCATTCCGAACGTTTGTGTCATAAGGGGAGGTCATCCCAATGAGCAATATCGTGCCCAATTCAAAGACGTCAAACGTATTGCCTGGGATCTTTCCGGGGGGTCGAACAAGTCGTATTATTATTTAAAAGATTATGTTTTTTCGCTTTTCGAGAAAATGCCCAATCTGACAGGGGTTTACCTCGACGACTTTTTCCGCGGAGGCCCGCTGGTCAAACAGAAGAATGAAAAAGGAGAGGAATTTGAAGTGACCCCGGCGGCTCTTTCGCTGGAGGAAATGAGCAGCCTGGCCCGTGAATTGCATGCGGTGAAAAATCCGATCGATCTGGCCGTTGTTCTTTATTCAGGCCAACTGAAGCCGTCGATCAAGTATTCTCTTGATTACGCGGATGTCGTTTCTTTTTGGACTTGGACAGGCAAGGACGTGATGAAGCTTCGGGAAAACTTTGACACCTACCGCAAAATTTGTCCGCAAAAAAAGACGCTTTTGGGGCTCTACATGTGGGATTTTGGCGGTAAACAGCCGATCAATCTTGATTTTATGAAGCATCAGCTTGATTTCGCCTTGGAACTGTTTCGCAAAGGGGAAATTGAAGGAACGATTTTCCATTGTACTCCGCTTTGTAACAAGAACCTGGAAGCGGTCGAATATTCCAAAAAATGGATCGCCGAAACGGCAAACGAAACACAAGATAAAAAATAAAAGGCTCTGTGCATGAACTATGGGTAACGACCATAGTTTTTAAGGACAAAACTGATCGAGTACGATCAGTTTTGGGATTTTTTTAGGGATAACAACAAGCTGTACTTTCCCCGGTTTTTAAACGGCCACAATTTGATCGAACAGGCGTTTTTTCAGGTCGTTTAATATTTTGGGGGTTAGGGTTTTGGCGTATTTCGCCGAAAAATACGCCCAGTGTTCTTCGGCTTGCATCGCCATTCGTTTGTTTTTATGCGATGGGCGGCGAGCAATATCGTCCCACGGGGGACGATGCCGGGTCAAAAACGTTGCATCTTTATCCCAAGCCCAAAGTTCGACAATCGCATAGTTCATCGCAAGAATCTGGAAACAGGCAAGATTACTTTCAAGATTGCGGACCTGTTGCTTACCAAGTCCACACACTTCTTTCAAGTCCTTGAACATTTCCTCGATACTGAACCGCTTGCTATAACTCTCGATTATCTCCTCCGGCGTCAAATGAATATTTGTCGAAACGAACGTTCCCTGTGGGCCGA
>JAQVID010000457.1 GCA_028695865.1 Thermoguttaceae bacterium
ATTTGCTTCATATCGATGATTGAGCGATTCAATCGAAGCCAACGCTTCTTCTTCCGATACGTTCCGCATGAGATCGGTCGCTCGTTTGAGTGCCAGCGGATGATTCTCGCGGTCGCCCACAAAAAGCATGGCTTCGAGAATACTTGTCGGTGTAATTCGGGCACGAGGCGATTCCCCAACCCGTTCCATACCCGGCGGTCCGTATTTCTCCCCGAGTTCGTACAGCAGATCGGCATCGTTTTGGCGTATCATGCCGTCAATACTTTCCTGCTCGCGCTGCCGTTCGTCTTGCTGATATTCTTCGTCCGGTGAGAGCGTGCCATCGTCGCTGTAAAGTTCGTCGTCTCCCGCTTCTATCGCATAAGGATTCATTGTTTCAGAAGACTCGCCGCCGGCATCCGATTCGCCGGAAACTTCCGCGTTTGACCCGGTTTCGTCCCGAACGGCAAAAACCGATTGCAGTCCCGCAACAAATGAATCGACTGGTTCCTCAATCTGTTCCGAACCCGACAGAAAATCAAAAACGAACGGACGCTCGCCGTCCAACGGCGGGTCAGTTACAGGTTCCGGTCGCGAAGGGGCCGTCGATTCCCAAGGCGATTGCAAAACAGTGTCTGACCGTTGACCTGTTGACCCTGGTTCGTTTATCGGTGCTTCCGAGGTGTCCGGCGATTCTGCTCCCGGCTGACCGGCAAGCGACTCGTCCGACACAGAGTGAAAAGGCGTCAAGTGAATCTTCCGACCTGAAAATACGGCCTGACGATCATTCAATGACAGAACGTGATCCTCCGCGGGCGTATCCTGATCGGCCGGAATACGGTCCTTGTCGTCATGATTCGGGGTACTTTGCTCGGTATTGCTGTCGGCCATCATCACTCTCTTGTCCGGCTGTGAACATGTTATTCGGCTGATCAGTCGGCGATGCGCGGAATAATTTCGTTCACCACGCGATCAGCCTTGTAAACTTTACGCAGTCCCTCAAGTATCGCGGCGGCATGCACGGAAACAGCCCGCGATTGCTCCTCGGAATAAACGAAATTGGACGCCAGCGATTGCACGTTCCCATCGAAGATTAAACCAACGACTTCGCCCCGGGCATTGACCAACGGCGAGCCGGAATTGCCTCCGACAATGTCGTTCGTCGAAACCAGGTTCATCGGAGTGGCCAAATTAATCGAATCTTTCGCGTCATTCCATCGCTTCGGCAGATTGTACGGATATACATAATCATGCTCCTGGGCTCGTTGGAATACGCCTCCCATGGTTGTCCACGGCGGAAGCGTTGTGCCATCGTCGTCTACATAGCCAAGAACTTTTCCATAAGAAAGACGAAGGGTGAATGTCGCGTCCGGATACGTCGTGTCCGCTTCGACCGCAAAACGGGATTGAGCCAATCGGGCATAAGCCTGGAGCATGGGCTCCGCGACATTGTTATCGTACATGCGGCGAATCTCTCGGGCAACCTTGTCCACTTTGCGGGCAAAAATGATCATGGGGTCTTTCGACTTTGCAACCGCGTCAACACCACCGTCAAGCAGAGCCTTGCGAACTTTCATCTCGGTCAAACGGCTCTCTTGAATCAGTTTGCGAGCCGTTTCTTTGGGCGAGCGACCGTCCAGAAAATGAAAGCCCGACGCCTCAGCGCTGTCATACTCCCAATCGGAAAGCGTATCAAGATAAAACCCAAGCGAATCGGTCAGCATGGCCAATTCCAAATCTTTGTATATCGGCGAGTCAGAAAGAATCGCGGTACGAACTTCGTCACTGGCCGAATCGGAATATTCGCGCAAACGTTCGGCGTTCGGCTTGGCCATTTCAGCGGTATAGCGAACAATTTGTGAGGCGATCCGATACGTTTGGCAATCGAAACCGTCGCCTATCTCAATTAGTTGGTACATGTAAAACAGTTCGGACAAATGCTTCAGAGCGGTATGAATTTCTTTTTGCGGATTGTACTTGCCCGGCTCAATCACTTTCTTTTCTGCGGCCAAGGACATGAGACGATTTTCTTCCGCGGACAGTCTTTCCATCCAGGCCGGAGTTTGCAGTCCCAACAAAGCGCCACTCAAATTTTTCCGCGCATTACGAACACCAAAGAGCATGGACTCAACACGACGGGCGTTTTCTGTGCTTCGTTCCGAATAGACTTGCAGCAGGACCTCGCGGCGTCGAATATAGTTCAATCGATACGGGAACACGAAATCACGTCGAAACGCAAGATGATCGACCGTTTCAAACCGATTCGTCCGTCCCGGGTGTCCTGAAACGAAAACGAGTTCTCCCTCACGTACTCCCTGCTCACTCCAGGTGAGCCAGTGCTTCGGATGATACGGTTTTCCCTTTTCGTAAACACGGAAAAACGAAACGTCCAGGTTATACCGCGGATATTCAAAATTATCAGGATCGCCGCCGAAAAAGCCTACACTCACTTCCGGAGCAAAAACAATCCGAACGTCATTGAATCGTTTGTATCGGTGAAGACTGTACTTTCCCCCACGAAACAGCGTGACAACTTCACAACGAAGGTCGGTCGCCTTGGACGCCTCTTTTTCGATCTGTCCCATGACCGCACGACGCGATTGCTCCGCCGTTTCGAACGACATTCCCGGCTTAACGGCCGCGTTCACTTTCGCCGTGACATCCTCCACAGAGTCCAACATGACCAATTCCAAATCGGGACACGGCAGTTCCTTGTCCGGACTGGCCGCGTAATATCCTTTTTCCACAAGATTATTGCCGGGACCTCCCAGCTTATGCAGACTTGATTCCGCAATGTGATGATTCGTCATGACAAGGCCATTGGACGAAACAAACGAACCGGAGCCGCCGGAATTAAACCGGACACTCGCATGCTGCAAGTGTTCCAGGAACGCATCGGTCAACTCGAAACCATACACTTTTTGAATTGCCTGACGCGGCGGGGCGTCGAAAAGCCACATCCCTTCGTCGGCTCGCAATGGCACCGAAACAGGCTCCATTGAACCGCAAATGAACACGAAAAAAAATAAAACCGCGACAGACAATTTCAATGCGGAGAAATTTAAAAAATCACGCGGCGAATGGTTCCCGGAGAGAACGATACTCCTTAATCCCATGAGACACTCCTTTGTTCTGTGATTCGATGCGACTTGCACTTGCCGTTTTCTTCAAATAAAAATCCGCGTTTGCACCAAAAACGCAAGAAAGACTGATTCCATCCGTATGACAAAAAACCCGGGACTCAAGCCCGGGACTCATACGAACGAAAGACGTTAAAAATCGTCCGGCAACTGCTTCATTTGAGCCAACGTAAACACGGGGCCTTCCTTGCAAACATAAACGGGCCCGCAATTACAACGACCGCACTTGCCCAATCCGCATTTCATTCGGTTTTCCAAACTGGTGTAAATCGACTCATCGGCAATACCAATCTTCGAAAGAACCGGCAACGAAAACTTGATCATGATCGGAGGACCAACCACAAGCGCCACAGCGTTTGCACCATTGATTCCGGCTTCGTCGAGTACGTTTGGAACGAAACCGATCTTGCCGTTCCAGTCTGGCGTTTCGCCGCCCGGATCGACCGTCTTGACGACATTCACGTCCCGATAATTGGCCCATTCGTCAAGTTCGTCTTTGAAGACAAGGTCGCCCACGGTTCGCGCTCCATACACAATCGTAATCTTGCCGTATTTCTCGCGATTTTCAAGCGCATACTGAATGGCACACCGAATCGGAGGCATGGCAATACCGCCACCGACAAAAACCATGTCCTTGCCGGCCCACTTTTCAAACGGATAATAATTGCCAAACGGGCCGCGGAAACCAATGGTGTCGCCCGGCTCTATATTCCACATCTGCTCCGTAACATGACCCGTCTTGCGGAAACAAAACTCAATGTAATCTTTCGAACTCGAAC
>JAQVID010000458.1 GCA_028695865.1 Thermoguttaceae bacterium
GAAAGTAATTTCAGAAAACTTTCGAAAAAAGCGATTAACTGCTTGAAATAAAATCTGATTACATAAAATAAAAAGAGATTGCTTGGAGTGGGGCACCCATTTTCACACAACAGTTACCTGTTCTTTGCAGACCCTCTATTGTATTGCTAAAGTGCCATTCACTCCTGATCTCTTTTAGTCCCCTTCAGTTAAAAAAACGCAAAGCATCTTTGCCTATTATCGCTAGACGTCTTATGTTGTGCAAATCCCGGCAAAAATTACTCCCGACCCCTTTTTCCCAAATCCCCTTTTTCCCAAATAAAATCTGATTACATAAAATAAAAAGAGATTGCTTGGAGTGGGGCACCCATTTTCACACAATAGTTACCTGTTCTTTGCAGACTCTCTATTGTATTGCTAAAGTGCCATTCACTTCTGATCTCTTTTAATTCCCTCCAGTCAAAAAACCGCAAAACATCTTTGTCTATTATCGCTAAACATCCCATATTGTGCAAATCCCGGCAAAAATTACTCCCGACCCCTTTTTTCGACCCCCCCCCTTTTTTCGACCCCTTTTTTACTTGATGTCGATGGGCAATTCAACGTTTTCTTTGTCGACCTTGCAGGTGAGTCCACTGGTGGTCCCATCCCTGAACTTGGCAGGAACAGGAAAATTCTTGACTTCCGGTGTCATAGCCTGCTCAGGGGCAAGGTCCGGGGGCATAACGCCAATTTGGTAATCGCCGTATGCGACTTTGGAGGCCGTGAATGTGCCGTCAGCACCGATTGTGGCGGAAGCTCCGGCTCCTTTGTTGGCATCGTAAAAAGATACGGTTCCTACCGTGACCGGCTTGCCGGCACAGGTAACTTTGCCTGTAACGGTAGCGGTCGGTTCCGGCTTGGGACCGCATCCGGCAAAACAAACGAATGTCGCGACAAGTAATAACGCAAAAATCTTCTTGAGTGTCATGGTTCCCATCCTTCATTAAATGGAGCGTTTGACGATTTTACTGTAATGCAGTAAAGCGGACAATATAAAAGTAAATCGGCCACATTACGTTTTTCGTACCGATTACACGATTGGAACGTTTGCCTTTAACAGCGCAGCATGGCCGGAAGAAAAACGTCCGGTCGGCTGCTCAACGGCAAAGCGTCCTTGAATACATTATACGTTCGATTGGCAAGGGATGCAACTGCTTATGGGCCAAGTATTGCATTTTTCTTTGCGTTAATCGGGTAGGGTGGTTTTGAACCGGCCTGTAAGCGGCCGATTATTTTACCGCGTCGGGTTCGCACACACGGAAACCGGTATCGAACACGCTCACGTGAGCACGGAACCGGCGTCGTGCGTCCATCGTTGCTTCTTTCGGGGGGGTATACCATGACCCACCGCAAACGATTTTTTTGATATCGTCTTTTTCGCCAATCGCTTGCGACGAAGTCCATTCGGCGACATTGCCAAGCATATCATAAAGTTTCCATGGATTCGGCAGGTAACTTCCGACGGGAGCACTCACGCGGCATCGGTCATTGTGTTCTTCGTCGCCTGGTCGCCATCGCACGAAATGCATACTTTCGCCATGTTCGTCTGGACTGGCCACACGTCGTAAATTCAAGTCGGCGAAGTTTTCAAACGTGGAGAAATCGACGCCAGGTTCTCCAAACCAATACGGGGTTTTCGTTCCGCCGGACGCGGCGTATTGCCATTGGGACGCGGTCGGAAGAGTGAACTTGCGTCCTGTCTTTTGCGAAAGCCAATTGCAAAACGCCATCGCGTCATTCCAGCTTACCCGACAGACAGGTTGATTTGCCCGATAGAGGGGAAAGCCCATTTCACGCGGACTAAAACAGCAGACATCGGAAATCTCTTTGGCCGAATGGTGCTTCGGATCAAATAGTTTATACTGCGCGTTTGTGATTTCGAATTGCCCCAGGCGGAAGTTCGTACCGGGAATCGAAACGAGCTTCAGTTCAATACCCGGGACAAGTTGAATGGACTCAACCTCGGCCTTCGTAAATGTTTTCGCTTCTTTGGCCGTAATGGGCGGATCAGGGATATCGCGGAAGATGAAGTTTCGCGCATCGGGCGTACTCGATGGAACGACCGGATATTTGCGATGTTTGGCCAGCGGGCTTTCGTCCTGTTCGGTTGCGTTGTTTGTGTAGAGTTTTCGCATATCGTTTCGACGCTGCCATTGTGTTTCGACATGTTGTGCCATTTCGTAATTGCGCAGATCGCCCCAATTGGCATGGAAAGGAGCATTAACATCGATCCACGTTACGAGTCGATCCCAAGAGGCCGTGTCGAGCTTTACGCCGTAATGCCCTGCCTGCAAGACTTGAATGAGCCGGGTCGAGTCGGCATGATATTGATACGGCTTGAGTACGGTAATGGGGCTCTCTTTGGTAGGCGTATGAACGAACTTTCGCAAGTTGAAATAAGCGTCGGTAAACCGGGCACAGGCGATGTGACGCGATTTGCCTGTTCCAACGGGGTGAATCGGGCCATCACGAAAATCGGGCACATCGGGCAAGACGGCCGCGTTCTTGTATTTGTCGTTTTTGGCAAATATCTCTTTCGTTTTCGCGCTGTTGGGCTGATGACATTCGACGCAATAGTAGTCCAGAATCGGCTGGATTTCATATTGAAAACTCAAGCCGCGAGACGGACCCAGGAACGGCGTAACGCGAACCGGCGGTTTTTGCGCGGCGATAGTTCGAGCCGTGGGAGGCGAGGTCGTGTTTTGTTTTTCGTGACAGCCGACACACGAAAGTGATTCGCCTGGCATGGCGGTTACCCAACTGCGCATGAGTTGCACAGCCTTTCCTTCTGAATCAAGCGGCTGGAACGAGACCGGGACATTGGCCGGAATCTTAAAGGAGACAGAACCATCGGCGCAGACAGGCACGGTACCGATGAGTCGTTTGGGGTCCCAGGGACCATCCAGACCGATACTGAATGGTTCGCCGCCCATTCCCTGATAACTGAAGTGGTAACTGAAAATTCGCAGTGATTTTACGGTGCCTCGCGGTACGCCTTTGAGTCCTTCGCCTTCGTAAATGTCGGCGATAAAGACATCGGCATCGGCGTTGGGAGGAGAAATGCGGTCCGGTAACACAGGCTGCCGCTGTGTTTTGCGAAGCGGAACCGGTTCGAACAGAGCAACGTCGGGTTCCTCGCGAAGGGTGACAATATTATCGAACACGTCGACCAAACAGAGTTCCCAGGATGACTTTGGCGTTCGCTTACACGACACAATAAAATATTTGTCCGACAGCGGGAAAGGATGAACAAACTTTGGCCAGTTGCGACGAATCGGATAATCCATCGGAACGGAGTTGACTTTTTTGCCCCAGCCGGGAATGCGCTGTATGGCCCCTTCGGTTTCCTGACGTCCCAACGCCGGATCGAACAGGACAAGATCGCCAATGCGTTCAACTTCATGGTGTCCGGTTGTAATCGCGACGAATTTGGTTGGATCGTTTGGAATCGGTCGGGCATAGAACATGGCCAAAGGCCACCAGGAACCACTGCCGTAAAGTTCGGTCTGATTGGAGCCGTCCGGATTGCAATGGAACATGATTCGGGCATAAGGGTGCGGCAAGTCGGTATATTCCCAACGCAAATACATAATGCGTCCATTGTTCATCACAGTAGGACACCAATCGTGATCCTGTTCAACGGTGAGTTGACGCACCGATCCATCGGTTTTGCGCTGGTAAAGATTGCAGATGTGTCCCGCTCCATTTGTACAGGGAACGCCGGTGAAACAGGCCGTGGAGCAAAAGACAATCCGGTCGTCCGGCAGATAACATGCGTCGTAATTATCGACATCGTTTTCTTCAATGGTTGAAATCTTTTTTGGAGAGGCGATTTTTTCGGGATCGTTTGGATCAATTTCCAATTCCCAAAGT
>JAQVID010000459.1 GCA_028695865.1 Thermoguttaceae bacterium
CGTTTGCCGTTTGATTATTACGTTCAAAGTGGGAACCGATTTGAACATGGCTCAGGTTCTGGTCCAAAACCGGGTTGCTATCGCGACGCCCAAATTGCCGTCCGTAACCAAAGCCATTGGCGTCACGACAAAGAAGCGATCACCCACCACAATCCTTTCGATCAATTTCTATTCTGAAGATTATGGACAAATCTATTTAAGCAACTACGTTCGGCTCCGCGTGCGCGATGTCGTTTCACGACTTCCCGGCGTGGGCGATACTTCGTTTCACGGAGAAAAAGAATACAGCATGCGAATCTGGCTTAACCCGGATGAAATGTATGCCCGAAAGATTACCGCCGCCGATGTATCCCACGCTATTGAGGATCAGAATACGCAAGTTGCCGCTGGCCAATTGGGACAGCAACCGGTCAAAGACCCGGTTATGTTCCAATACATACTTCGAACGGACGGACGTCTGCCCGACGAAGAAGCCTTTGGCAATATCGTCATCAAGGCCGACGAAGAAGGTCGTATTACCTGTGTCAAGGATATTGCCCGAGTTGAGATCGGTGCCAAATCAGTTGATATTGTCAATTTTCTCAGCGGTGATCTTTCTATTTTGGACAAAGATTTTCAGACAGAAAAGGACAAGGACAAAAAAATACGCCGCAATCTTGCCGGCTGCTCTTTGGCGGTTTCACAGTTGCCGGACGCCAACGCGCTGGATACGGCAACGAATATTAAAACATGTATGGCCGAATTGTCAAAACAGTTTCCCGCCGGTATTCACTACACGATTGTCTACGATACAACGCCTTTTATCAAGGAGTCAATTTCGGAAGTTTACAAAACGTTACGTGACGCGGTGATTCTCGTTGCGCTCGTTGTTCTTCTTTTTTTGCAGTCTTGGCGCGCGGCACTCATTCCGCTTTTGGCAATCCCTGTTTCACTGATTGGTACTTTTGCCGTCATGTCGGTCATGGGCTTTAGCTTGAACAATCTTTCCCTGTTCGGACTTGTACTTGCTATTGGAATTGTGGTAGACGATGCCATTGTCGTTGTTGAAAATGTCGAGCGATACATGGAGCAGGGCATGTCGCCCAAAGAAGCTGCCCGTGTCGCGATGGACGAAATCTCCGGAGCTCTAATAGCCATTGCGCTGGTACTGAGTTGCGTATTTATACCGTGCGCTCTGATTGCAGGCGTAACGGGGCAATTCTTCAAACAGTTCGCTTTGACCATTGCCGTTTCGACGATTATATCAGCATTCAATTCGCTGACCCTTTCGCCTGCGATGGCTGGTATTTTGTTGCGACCGAAAGAAAAGAATCACGATATCCTGTCGGTTTTAATTCGATGGACCTGTGGCTGGATTTTCTATCTGTTCAACTTATCGTTTAAATGGGGAACGACGCTCTACGTCGCGATGGTCGGACGTCTGCTTCGCGTCTCGTTGCTCGTACTGGTTCTTTATGGAGGTTTGCTTTATCTTACGTATGACATATTTCATCGTGTTCCAACCGGGTTCATTCCGACACAGGACCGTGGATTTCTCATCGGTTTCGTACAACTTCCCGACTCAGCGTCTTTGGACCGTACAAAAGCGGTCGTAGAACAATTCGTCGATCAATGTTTCGGAAACGAGAAAAAAGGCATTACTCCCATTAAAGGAATTCGAACAGTCAATTCGACGGTTGGCTATTCTTATCTTACCACGAGCAGTTCGTCCAATATGGCGACGTTGCAAATTGTGCTTGATTCGTTTGAAGAACGTAAAAAAATGGGCATTACCGACCTTATGATTCAATCGGAATTAACGAAACGAATCAACGACAATATTCGGGCAGCTTCCATTCGCGTGGTCCGACCGGCTCCTGTCGACGGACTTGGCCAATCATCGGGATTCAAATTGCAACTTCAAGATACCGGTAACCTGGGGGCAACCGCACTCCAACGCGCTGCCGACGATATAATCCAGTTGGGAAATGAATCGCCTGATCTTAAGAATCTCATGACACAATATCGCGCAAATTCGCCGCAGAAGTATATTCGTATCGACAGGAAAAAAGCGATTGCCATGGGCGTACCGATTAAAGAAGTCTTCTCTGCCATGCAGATTTTTCTCGGTTCAGACTATGTTAATGATTTGACTTACGTTGGTCGTAATTTTCAAGTTAAAGTCCAAGCGGACAGTATTTACCGAAGCAACGAAAGCGATCTCAATAAAATACACGTTCGAAACCGGAACGGCGAAATGGTACCGCTTGGTTCCCTCCTTAATATATACGATTTCAACGGGCCGCAAGTCGTCAATCGTTTTAATATGTTTCCTGCCGCCGGTATTATTGGTGCTCCTGCTGAAGGCGTCAGTTCCGGCGAAAGTCTGAAAATCATGGAAGAACTATGCGCTAATAACTTATCCAACTCAATGAGTTACGAATGGAGTGAACTTGCCTATTTGGAAAAGCATGCCGGCAATACGGCTGTTGTTATTTTTGTGATGGCCGTCGTGTTTGTCTTTCTCGTTTTGGCCGCGCAATATGAATCATGGTCACTCCCCTTTGCGGTTATTATGGTCGTGCCAATGTGTCTGCTCTGTTCTCTTCTTGGCGTTATGATTATGGGACTCGACATGAACATTTTTACCCAAATCGGATTTCTTGTGCTTGTCGGTCTTGCGTGTAAAAACGCAATTCTCATTGTCGAATTTGCGAAAGACAAACAGGAGTCTGGCGCAAGTCGTCGAGACGCCATTCTTGAAGCGTGCCGATTAAGACTTCGCCCGATTCTTATGACTTCGTTGGCGTTCATTTTGGGCGTAGTTCCGCTGCTCATTTCCTCCGGAGCCGGACACGAAATGCGCTATACGCTTGGTGTCGCTGTCTTTAGCGGCATGCTGGGCGTAACCTTATTTGGTATTTTCCTTACTCCGGTTTTCTATTCGCTTATTACGCTGATTTGCGGAACAAAAAAACGTGCCGTGGATTAATGGTGGGAAACGTCCGCGATGTGACATCGGTTCACCATCGCGGATTCTCTACGCTTATTCAGCTTACATTGACTTTGAACACGAGTAAAAGTCTCTGGCCGCCTGTTGTCGTGAATGTGTATTGCACTTCGTAAAAACCTGGTGTTGGAAACGGAAAATGTTCCGCCGAGTCAGGCCAGTGCGCAAAATTGTAACCTGTCGTGTCTGCATTCCAGAATGTATCAGTTATGGGATTTTGCAAAACCCATGGACAGGCCGGGATCGTGACTGACGCGTGACCCGCTACGGTCGCCGAAGGCTGCGTCAGTTGGCGCCCGAGTTGCTCAATGGTATAGACTATCGATTCGATTTCGTCAAGACGAAGTACCCTCGTTGCTGCTCCTGATCCAATTTCAAGTCTGGCTCGGAAGCAATTGTCACGACTACTATTCGATAATGTCATACCGCTTCGCCAAAGACACAGAACGTTACTATCGTAAATTGCTCGCAATGTCTTCGGCTGCGTCAGCCATGCCCGATCCGCGTTCGTCACGCCTGATGCCATGGAGGACTCTCCAGACGCCGGCTCAATGACCACCGCCCGGAACCATACCGGTACATTCGGCGGGATATTGTCCGAGACCGTCGTGTGATACTCTACTGCCATTGGGGCTGTAAGCGTACCACCAGAGCCGCTGCCCGAGTTGCTCCCCGATCCGCTCCCGCTGCCGCTCCCGCTGTCGCCGCTATCCGATCCGCTCCCGCTCGCGGCAGCGACCGTGACCGTGCGTGTGACCGGCGTGGCGACATTGCCGGCGGAATCGGACGCGGAGTACGTGATGGTGTAGGTCCCGGCGGTACTGGTGTCCACGGATTGTACGGCCTGACCGCCAAGCGTAATGGACGATGTGACCGTGACACTTGCGTCC
>JAQVID010000012.1 GCA_028695865.1 Thermoguttaceae bacterium
ATACCGAGTGTGTTCAGTTTTGTTTTTTCTTCAACAAATCGCTCAATAACTTTTTTTTTTCGAGGTCCCAGATGAAGATTTCGCCCGTTTCGCCGCCTGCACAAATTCGCTTGCCCGATGGGTCGAAATCGACTCGTCGCAAGCGGAACTGTTTCGACGAAGCAAATGGAATGGAGATATCTTGAATCAAAGTTCCCTCATTAGTCCAGAGCTTCATACTGCCGTCCCCGGCGCACGAAATATATTGTGTCTTTTGCCGATTGGTCGCGATATATTGAATCGGGGCATGGTGACCTTTGATCTTTTTAATGAGATGCCCGTCCGGAAAAGAAAAATACAGGAGTTCACCCGCGATATTTCCGGCAAGCAAACAGGGCGTTGGCCCTTTTTCAGACGGAATGAAAATGAAAAAAGTCATTTCCTGGTGATCGTCCTGCCCCACTGCGTTGATATCATCCAAATTGACAGTTACACACGGATTATCGACGTTATCGGAATCAAAAAGGACCATGATGTTCGACGAATCCAAACCGATGAATTCACCAGAACGAAGTGGGTTATCCAGCAGAAAAGGCGAAATGGCCGTTGGCGTATCCGCCGCAGGCATACCTTTAGCGAACACATTGGGCATTTGAGCATTCATGATACTATTGTCCCCGTTGGACACTGCCTTACCCGATTTCGACATATTGATCAAAGCACTTTTCAGGGGTGTTTTAATCTCTTGACTTACGGCAAGTGATTTCAGGTCCCAATACTGAAGTATTCCGCCGGGCGAAAGAGTCGCAAACGATTTTTCGTCCGCCGAAAAACAAATCATATCGACAATCTGCCGACAAGGCGATGTCTTGATCGGCAAAGGTGTTTTAAGCGAATATTCTTCGAGTTGAGCGGGCAAAAGCGGATCGTTGGGATCAATACGATAAGCTTGTTGCGCAATCGCGAGTGCCCCTTGTGCGAAATTGTCTGCCAAGGCCAAAGTAATCTTTTGAGTCAACCCGTTTTTCATCGCCGAGATTTTTTCATTTTGCTGTGAATCGGCCCGGGCAGATTCTTCAACAGACTTTTTTTCCGCAGCCACTCGCAGATACGATTCCCGTAATCGTCCATTTGATTCCCGTAATCGCCCATTTAACTCGCGTAATCCCCACAAGGCGGTACCAATCAAGAAAACAACGGCTACACCAAAGGCGAACTTCAAAAATCGATCACGACGTCGCGCAGACATTCCCTGGTACACGGCGTGCTCAAGTTGAGTGATTCGCTCTTGGCAATTTTGGGTAAATCCCGCGGTAAAACTGTCAGGCTTTCCTTCGATATGGTGTTGATACATACGATTGAGGTATTCCAGAATGGCCGTTGTTTGCCCATAGTCGCGAAGCAAAATGGTCTGGTCCGCCAAAAAACAACGGGACTGCCATTCCGATTCAAGGGCCGTATAGAACATTCTCGTTTCCGAGGTTTGTAATTCACGATCTTCTGCCGATAATTCCCGAATACGTCGAAATTCGTCTACCGCCGCGATTTGCTCGGGCAACGTCAATGACAAGGCACGATAGTTTTTTTGCGTAGTTTCAACTTCAGTACGAAGTCGTTGAAAATTGGTTTTGGCTGCCTCATAACGGTCCATCAGTTCGGCTTGACTCTGATAATCTCTCAGAGCGTCCGCAAACAGGCCGGCATGGGCATATCGTTCCTGCGGCAGGACAGCAAGACTCCTTTGAACAATTTGGGCCAATTCATCCGGAACAGTCCTTCCTGTTACATCGACGGAAGGCAATGGAGGCCAAGCTCCTTGACGCACTTTGCGTCGAGCCGCTTGAGGTCCTTCGTTCAGATATGTCTCTTCGTAAGGCGCTTTGCCGGTAATGATTTGATAAAGAATGCCACCGAGCATAAAAACATCAGAGGCGGGCGAAACACAGTCTGCCCGACCGGCTGCAATCTCCGGCGGCATATACACCGTGGTGCCACCGATATAGCGTTTTTTCTCGTCAGAACGCTCATCAAGAGAAAGAGCCATTCCCCAATCGACTACGTAAATTTCGCCATACTCGTCGTCAAGCATCACATTGTCCGGTTTAACATCGCCATGCACGATATGACACACCTTGTGCGAATAGGCAAGAACGCGGGCAACACGAGCCAACGTTGCAATGTTTTCGGAAAAGGACTGCGTCAAAAAGACATCTGCCCACGACTGCCCTCGAATATATCGCTCGACAAAAACGGGGTCATTCGATTCATCTGTCTGCGATAAGGAGAAAATCGCCGGGACGCTCTGATGTGTCAGACGCGACTGCAATCGGGCTTCTTGAGCAAGTTCCGAACTCGAAACAGTGTCGTCGTGACATTGGAATCGTGATTCTTTCAATACGAGAAGTTGGCCGGTACTTGCTTGACGCACTTCGTAAACATTTTTCTGGCCGCCGCGGTCCAGGTAGCGTATCACGCGATAATCTTCTGAAAGCGAAAGAACATCACCACTTGGGTGCCGAAAAGAATCCGCGTTTTCCGGAGCGTCTTCGGGCAGCAGTCGTTCTTCAAACCACTGATGGTTTTCGCGTCGGCAATTCTCAAGGAAATCTTTTTCATCCGGAAAACGAAGCAGCATGCTCTCAAAACGTATGGTTTTACGAGACATTTCAAGTTCGGTTTCGATGAGGCGTTTTTTGAGCGAAGTAAAATCAATTCGGATCGATTCATCATGGAATACCTTTCGGGCATTCATGAGAATTGTTTCAACGGCAGGAGGATTCCCTTTTTTCCATTGCCGTTTGAAATAATCGACCAAGGCAATTTCCGCGAATTTATTCCGCTCCGCCCCAGACAGTTCCGAGGCGAGTATAAAATTGCGCAAGTCTTCCATTTTGGGATTTTTCGACGACTTGCGCCACCGGAAAACCATTTCATGTATTTTTGTTATGTCAATATCGAGCATGGTAATTATTCAACTTTCTTGAACTCAACTTTTGGACACTTTATCGTCACGACCGGAATTTTCCTGTCGAACGGCGTTATGCCCCGTCTTCCGAAAGCAAATGGAAAACAGCGGGAAAAAGAACTATCGTCGGCATAAAAACGGCTTCCGCGGGTTGCCTTACTGCTAATTGGATGAAAGATCGTGATCTTCCATGAAACGTATTACTTCCGGAAGGCTCAAGACACGTTTTGTCAATCTTGTCATTTGCATTCGAACAGAATCTTCCGTTTTTCCTTCCCCCAATTCTTCTGCTATTTCGGCATACTCCCTGTTTTGGCAGCGCAGTTTCCACAGCAGCATTTCATCGGGCCGCAGGTGTTTTTTCAAAATACCCTCAAAGAAAAAATCGGCCGCGTCATGCAACACCAGATCGTCGCTATCGTCGGACGCGATGGGCTCATCACACACCGTATAGCCTTCATCGTCGTCCCTCGTCTGGTCAAGTGAAATGTTGTACTTTTTTAATTGTCTGATTTTGTCAATCACGATGTTTTGAATGCAACGAGCGGCAAATCTTTTGAAATCATTTACCGTTTCGTATTGATCCAAATCCAAATTCGGCGCGTCTCCGGAAGAAAGCACCGTGTTTCGTTGCAGAAGCTTTAATATGTATGTATCGGTTACCGAAGTCGTCCGGACATTTGTCCCGGCCGTCTTGCTTTTCGCAACGCGGTGAAAATACTCGGTTAAAGAATCACAAATTGTTGCGACTACCATTTGACGGGTCTCGGGTGACGCATGACGATAATTGTCTTGTAATCTCTTCCATTCTTCGTCTGAAAGCATTTTTTATCCTTCACTGGCTCTGTTTAGCATACCATAACATCAAATTCATCATCACGGACAAGTTCTGGTAAACCGCAATTTCCCAAAATAAGACTGTCGGAACCCAAACAGTTTCACTTGCAACATCTTTCGTTGTAAAAAGCTGTAAACAAAAGAATATGACCGTTCTACTTGTCCTTGAGATTATTATAGCCTGTTCTTTTTTGCCGGTCAATGAAAGAGTCGTGGATAAAATACTTGAGTATTACACACATACAAAGACCAGCGACGAAACCGGAAACATTTTGAATAAGGTCAATCCATTCAAAAGATCGTCCGGTAAGCGGTTGAATCAGTTCGATTGCACAGGCGTAAATCAAACCGATCAGTAAGACGGCGTTTTGCGGCAGGTTTCCCCGTACGCCTTCGACGATTATACCCAACAAGAAAAATACCGCAAAATGAAGTAGGCTGAATCGACTGACTTCGCTTACCCGCTCCCGGAGGAAGCCAAACAGCGACCAAGGGTTCGGATGCAAAAGCATGAGACTCAAAAAGATCAAATAAATCACGCCACTTATTTTTACTATAGTGCCCATATTATACATATTTCCCTGTTCTGCTTAAATATCCGCTATTTTATGATATTTTTTGGAAAAATGCTATAGCTTTGGAAGCGGAAAATTCTTAAAATTCCACGATTTCATTTTGTAGACCAGAGCCAACTCCTTGCGGTGTTTCTACCGTCTTGTCTGACAGGGGAGAAGGTTTTGTCGTCTCAAACAGCATATTATTTATACTGTTTAGTTGATTTTTCGTGTTGTGCGGCCTGAAGCAGCGGTAGTGAAAAGACAAAAAACTCAATGAGAATTGATCGGGAAGCTGTAAAGAGTTTCCGAATATGAAGGAGAAAGAAGCAAATGGGTGATAAACTTGTCAACAGTTTTATCGCGTCCATTATAGGCTGTATGAGCGCAGCGATAACGGTCTGGTTTCTTTCGGACTCCAAATCATCCGAACCGGTTGTTCCAGCGTGTGCCGTAACGTGTCCTGTCAATAATCAAGGCAATTCAGGGCACATGACGTCGCTGGTCGTTGATCATCTGCAAGTAAATGATCGTTTGGTCGTTGTCGATCAGCGAACAGGCAAGCCGATGATTGAGTTCAAAGACGGAAACGCTTATGTCCAGAACGGAATCTATACGCGTCAACTGGGCAGTATGGAAATTGTGAGTCAAAAAGTGCAAATTACGCCCGACAATCCGATTCAGCCGCAGCATACCGTTTTCGCGGAACTGGCAATCAATCGTCAAGGCAGCCCCTATTTTGCGTTGTTGAGTTCTCAAAAAACGCATTCGATCAATTTTGGTTTTGACACGACGGAGACCGGTTACATTATTTCGCAAAATAATCGACAACCGGCGGTTGTTCCGCAGGCAATTTTGCCGATCCCCAAGCCGCAGGACGCGAACAGTCAGGTACCCCCCACGGAATCGATTGCGTCCGGTCATTCGAACTCTTTGGAATACCATTGATACAGAGAAAAACGGTACTGAAATGAAATTCACACGTCATACAACCGGTTTTTTCACTCATGCGAGCATGCTTGCTCTTTGCATGATGTTATCGATACCCTGGGCACTCAGTCAGGAATCCGATTATCTGTTGCGTGGTAGTATGGGTAATCTTTCGCAACTGCCGATCAGCCCGTTTCGCGGTCGGACAACAGCCAACGTATTCGGAGAATGGACTAATCTTGACCGCACGACAGAGCAGCCGGACCAGTCGCCACTCGACAAAGGATTTAAGACAGGTATTTGGGGTGGAGGAATCGGACGCGACAGGCTTTTTGGCCGGAATATTCTTTGCGGCGTGGGGATAAACGCGCTCTCCATGGATATTACCCCGAACGATCCGCTTCTGGACGGCAAGTTAACTTCTTTGTCGGGCAACGCTCATGTAAGTCTGTTTGGGGAACTGTGGTTTATTGATTTGGGCTTGGGCTTTGGCCGGAACCGCAGCGAAAACGATTACCATGATTCGTCTGTGGTTTATCGCAATAAGTACAGCGGAACTCAATGGAACTACAATGTTGACTGCGGAATACGTTTTCGTCAAGGATTCACCAGAATTGAACCATTACTTGGCCTTCACGCTTCCAGTTTGGACGAGCCGAGCAACGCGAACCATTTTCCGATTTCCAACAGTTTTTATCAGGCGGATTCCAACGTTTTTTGTTCGTGCCGCACGTTAGTGGGCAGCCGATTTTCTTGGGAATTTCAAACCAGGTTTGCCACGGTCAGTCCCATGATGTACGTAACCTGGCTTCATGAATTCGGTGATTCGGCTCTGTTTACAACCAGTGAACTCATGCCTTTTCCGGTCGCTTACCGTTTTGGCAACAGCAGTGCGCCGCGGGACAGATTGCTTCTTTCGGCGGGCATAACATCGGCCTTACGCGACACAGTCGATCTGCTCATTTATTATAATTCGACCTTCGCAAAAGATTTCAGTGGTCACACCGTATTCGGTGGGGTCAACATGAAATTCTGATCAATCAAGCTTGCCCGATTTTTCCGGCGGCGCGAACCGATACGAAAACCTTACCGTGACGCGGCGACCATGACTTCCTGCCGATTGAACTGAAGCTGTCGGACGTTGATTTGAGAAAAGCCCCAAGAGCGAATTCGCTGAACATAATCGGGGATTTCCGTCGCAAGCTTCCAGTCGAACAACTTGAGTGTAAAGAGCATTCCACGGATCGACAGGTCGTCGCGACACGCTAATTCTTCCAAGGCGTCAAGCGTATACGAAGGCGCAACATTCATATCGGTCAGAAGCCAGCGCGCTTTGCGGAAAAGCTTGCGTTTGAGTTGGCTGATTTTACCGCGAGCATGAACGAAGTTGGGGTGTGCCAGGACAGCCGGGTCCATTTCAGCCGGGTCCACGCCAACCACAAAGGCGTCCCGGGCAAGCAGAGCTTGCGACCCGCCGCCGGGTGCCGAACCAATGTCAACACAATGACTTCCCTGGCCGATGGGAAACCCTGACCAACGGAGTCCTTCCTCAAATTTAAGCCAGGCCCGCGAAACGGCATCGCTCGGCAATTGCAAAGGAAGCAGACCGCCAGGCCAGCGGGAATGTTCGTCCACCACGCGATGAGTACCAATCCACCACTCGTCAGGAGCGACGACAATGCAGTCCAGACAAGTTTCGCCCAAATAGCCTTCGATTGCTTGCCAGGCGTCTTGATCGTTTGGAGCAAGACGCTGTTTGACGTCACCGGGACAATTCTGAACAATTTTGCGTTGAATCTCTTGAGCAAGCGACGTTACACCGGGCTCAAAGCGATGTTTGCCAGGCTCTTGAGTATCGGGCTGCCACACATGAATACGGTGAATTCCCGAGGAAAACCACGGACTTTCGGGCACTGAATCGATTGCTTCAACAACCTGATTCCAAAACGCGTCAGTCATTGTCGCGGGATCGGTCTCCCCGGGACAGGTGATTTTTCCCATCGATAATATACAACTGCGACCAAAAACCGTTTCCAGCAGTCTTGTATTTTTATTGGTTTTGTGGTTTTCGCTACAGTGAGCTCCGGTCGATATCATGGTTTCATGATCAAGCGGCTTGAAGCGGACAGGATCAAATAACCAGGTGGAAAAAGCTCCGCGTGAATAAGAAAAACGCAAGTCAGGATAACAATGGCTTATTTCTTCTTTGAGGACGTGCTGCGCTCCATATTGGCAGTTGAGGCAAAGCGACGAAAATATTTTTTGCATGGCTGTCAAATCCGGCAATTGGGATGAATTTTTATACCCTGCCCATTGGAAAACGGGAAAACTTGGGGTATACTGTAAGGTGTATATGTTATGGTTCACGTCTTTTCCGCAGAGCGGAATAAACGCAACGGAATCGGTCGTCCTCGGGAATGAAGTTCACTGGCGGAAACGATTATGTTTTATATAATCATCCTGTGAAACGACATTCATCCCCGATATTGAGCAACCGATTCCATGAATCATACCGTAATTTTCACGACAGTCAAATCATTCTGAAGGTTTGTTGGAAAAATAACATGGAAACGATCAAAGTCGGACTCATTGGGTTGGGTACCATAGGTGCAGGTGTCGCGAAACTTCTTTCGGAAGAATCGGCAAGAGTGAATCGCGTCACGGGCAAGAACGTGATCTTGTCTCGAATAGCCGACAAAGATACTACGAGCGACCGCGGCGTTAAAATTCCGCAAGGTGTTTTGACTAACGACGTGAACGCGATTTTCAATGACCCGGAAATCAAGGTTGGAATTGAATTGATCGGCGGTCTGGAACCGGCGCGAACTTTTGTGTTGAGACTGTTGGAGTCGGGTAAAGACGTTGTTACGGCAAACAAGGCCCTTTTGGCGAACCACGGTCCCGAATTGTTCGCCAAAGCTCGCGAGCTGGGAAGAACGATCGCCTTTGAAGCGGCTGTTGGCGGTGGCATTCCAATTCTTGCTTCTATTGGTACTTCGTTGCAGGCCAATCGAATCGACTCGATCAATGCCATTGTAAACGGAACGAGCAATTTTATTCTTTCCCAAATGGAAGAGCAGGGAACCGGTTACGAGGACGCTGTTCGTGAAGCTCAAAGGTTGGGGTACGCCGAGGCAAATCCGGCCATGGACGTTGACGGAACGGACGCCGTTCAAAAATTGACCATTTTGGCGCAATTGGCTTTTGCTGCCCGGGCGGATTGGAAAAAAGTTCTGCGCGTCGGCATTGAAGCGGTTGACGCAATTGATATTCGTTATGCACGCGAACTTGCGTACTGTATTCGTTTGGTCGCAAGCGCTCGTCGGGCTCAGGATGGAATCGAAATGAAGGTGTCGCCCACCCTTGTTCCGCAAACCTCCCCGCTTGCCAAAGTTAAGAATGCGTTCAACGCGATTGAAGTTGTGGGCGATTATGTCGGTCCTGTCTTTTATCAAGGTTGGGGGGCCGGACGATTTCCTACCGCGTCCGCAGTTTGCAGCGATGTAATTGATACCATTTTGGGACGTACCCGAATTACGTTCGATTCGCTCAATCTTTGGGGGGAAGGTCGTGAAGTTCCGCCCGTCAAAGACGCCTCGTCGCATGTCGGACGCGCTTATTTACGGTTTACCGTTGACGATAAACCGGGCGTCATGTCAGAAATTTCGGGCGTTCTCGGCAGACGTCAAATTTCAATCGCGTCCATGATTCAGAACGAAACCCGGGAAAAAACCGGGCAAGTCGTCTATATGATTATCATGACGCACGCCGCTCCGGAAGGAGATTTGGCCGCCGCGGTTGAGGAAATAGATCAATTTCCATTCGTTCACGGCAAAACGGTTCGTCTGGCCGTTGCGTAATTGATTTTATTCACGGGAAATAGAATAAACAATCAGGTTTCCGATCGTTCCGCATTGACCCGGGAACCATGATAATATTTGTCGAGAGTCTGCAACCAGTCTTTGCGATTGTGACACATGACGAACGCCATGCGAACCTTTTCGCTTTCCGGATGAAGTGCCGCATATTGAATGGCAAACTTTCGGAGGACTGTTGACGCTCTTTTTTCTCCGTAAAGTTCGACGACTTCGTTGTAATGTGCTTCAATAACGCTTTTTTGTTCCTCTAAATCGGGCTTTGGAGGAAGTTCTTTTCCTTCGAAAAGAGCACGCGTTTGGCGAAAGAGCCACGGATTCCCGATAATTCCCCGGGCAAGAGCCAATCCATCGACACTTGTTTGAATCATGCGGTTCAAGCAGGTCTGCGGATCAAACAGATCGCCACTGCCAATCACGGGAAATTGGGGCATTTTTTTTTCTTCGACCAAGTACCGTTTAACAGACGCGACGAAATCCCAGTCGGCGGTTCCTTCGTAACGTTGGCGGACAGTGCGCCCGTGCAGAGTCATACCGCTGAACCCCAAATCGACCACTCCATCGAGAATTTGGCGAAAATGAACCTGACTTTCCGGCGAATCGTCGAATCCTTTGCGTAATTTTACCGTGAGCGGTACCGTATCGGGCACGGCGTTTCGAACCGCTTTCGCGATATTCATTGCCTGTTCTGGGTCAGAAAGCAGATATCCTCCGCGACATCGGCCCAAGACCTTTTTGACAGGACAGGCGAAATTCAGGTCGATGAGATCGAAGCCAAAATCGAGTAGACGTTTGGCGGCCAAGACGAATTCTTCGGGGCGACTGCCCATGAGTTGAGCGCCGCACGGATGATCGGAATCCCGAACGGCCAGGTAAAGTTTGGCTTTGCTCCGTTTGGAGACATTCAAAACAAATTGGTCAAGGAAGACTTCACAAAGAGTGAGTGAAGCCCCGAATTCTTTGGCGAGTCGCCGCATCGGCGCATCGGAATATCCGGACAAAGCGGCCTGAATGACCGGAAAGTCGAAACGCCAAGAGCCCAATTTCAGTGGTTTAATCTGTTTCATTCTGTTATTATACATCAAAATGGAAAACCGCCCTTTACCCAATCTGAAAAAATTGCTAAAATTCCCGAAACAGTTGCCGATTTGTAAGTTTGTGTTTGCGGCAACACGGAAGTCATGTATATTTAAGGCCGTTTTGTAATCGAAATGGATAAGATGCACAACAATAATATAAAAATGTATCAGATACTATTGCTTCTCATTCTCGTTCTGCCGTTCGGCTTGATATTGGCCGGGTGCGGGAACAAGGAAGAAGCCGCGTTTAATGAAGCTGTTCGGACTGGTACGAAGGCGATGGAAGACCGGGATTGGAATCGTGCCATTGAGCAATTTTCCAAGGGGCTTGAACTCAAGGCAAGCGATACAGGTCTTTTGTATCAGCGGGCGGCCGCATATTTGGCCAAGGCGCGAGACAGTTACAATCTGGCCTCGGCGGCAGCCAGTCAAAACGACATGCAAGGAGCGGAAGCGAATGCGAAGAACGCGGATTCGAGTTTTGAGCACTCCAAAAAAGACTGCTTGAAAATGATCGAATTGGACGCCAGGAACGCGGACGCGTGGTACGTCAAGGGATGTGTCGAGCTCTACCTGGGCGACTGGAACGGAGCGATAGAATCGTTTTCGACATCGATACGCGAAAAGCCGGACAGTCCTTTTGCTTGGCAGCGTCGGGGTGAGGTATATGGTCACATTGGCGATAACGCCAATTCGATTATTGATCTGAAGAAAGCGGCGGAACTTGGTTACGTCGATACCGAGAAGAAAAAAGGAACGGATCATTGAAACTGACATTTTGTTCAAACGTGGTCATATTCATTCGTTGTTTCATTCTTGCGTCGGCAATGCTTGGCATTCCCGCGTTGGCGATCATGTGGGACTGGCTTCCGGGCAGTTTGAACGCGGCGGTTGCGTCGATTATTCCCAATCGTGCGGATCGGAATTTTGAAACGGCCGTTGCAGAAGGAATACCGCTGACAAACGAGAAACCGATCACCGCCGAATTACCGGTAGAGTTCACGAGCTGGGCTCGTCCCCAATTTGTTCCGGCGAATGAAAATGAAATATACGGATCGAACGCGAATACCATTCGGTCGGAATCTTCTTTGGCCAAAGGATTCGAAGTTCGAGACCCCGTTTCCGACTCTGGCCGTCGCATTTCCGATGCGAATATTCAAAAAACTTCGCTCTCAACGACTACGGCCTCCGGGCAACTTCCGGAAAACGCCGCTATTCCATCGCAAACACGGATTCAAACATCGTCGCCCGTTGACGCTATGGCTTCCGGCCAACCGGTTCAAATCGGCCAAGGCCAGCAGAATCAAATTCAAAATGATCTTTTGAAGGAAGAACTGACCACATTGGGAGTCGAGCAGTTCACTCTTCAGCAGTGGGGCAACAGTGGAACACTGTGGCGTTGCAGTTGTCAGGTTCGCGGCGGAACGATACCCGGCGGACTGGCGACATGTTTTGAAGCGGTCGATACCGATTCCAATCGGGCGATCACCATGGTTTTGACGAAAATCAGGGATTGGAAAGCCTGTTCCGTTGCCCGGGGTATCTGATTCTTTCTGACTCAAACATGTAAAATGCTCTGAAACACAGCTTCGAACAGAGGTCTGAAGTCAAGGAACTCAAAGTCATCATCGCTGATCCGGTTCTGACAGCCCGCCTTTGATGCTTCAGACCGTGAACGGTCGCGAACTGTTTATTTCTCCAAAACGGAAAACGATACATTTCCGAGCCCCGATTGGGCGCACACCACGAGGATCGGTTCAATAACGCGATACGGCGCGGTCCGACTGGTTCGAATTCGAATTTCAAGGGGAACCGTTGACTCGCGTTTCTGCCGGAGCAGTTCGAACCGGAGTTCATCCAGCGTAACCGGTCGCGTACCGAGAAACAGTTCGCCTTTTTCGGATACATTGACGACAACTTTTCCTGTTTCGGTTTTTTCGATTTCTTTTCCTGTCGTTGCTTCGGGCAGATCGACTTCCACCGTTGCTTCGGATCGCATAATGTTATTGGAGACGATGAAGAAAATAATCAATAGAAAAACGACGTCGATAAGCGGCGTAAGGTTAAGTGAAAAAGATTTCGGTTTAAGGTCTTCTGGTGAACGCATAAGGTCATCCGTAAAATGAAACACTGAAAACGACACAGGCGGATACAAATACCGATCCCGTCTTCAATTATTCCTGATCTGCTACACATATACCTGATTTTATACGCATTACCCGTTATGGCAAGTGTTGCCGGCCAAAAAACTGTTATTCATTCGATTAAACTAACTATAAGCATAATCTTAATTAAATACAATCATAATCATTTTGCCGGTTTTATTGACCCTGGGTCGTTTTGTGGTGAACTTGCAGTATAAACATTATTTTTTCGAATTTCTTGATTGGGACGCATTCTGAAAAACGAATTCTGTGTTTTCCTGGTAATCGGATCGGTATTGTTTACGCCATTGATCCGGCGAAGAACCGTTGGCTTTCTTGAAGACGCTGCCCATATAACTGACATTGCTGAAACCGCAACTGACGGCAATTTGAGCCAATGACATGTTTGACTCCAGAAGGAAACGCTTGACCTGTTGCAGTTTGAGACGAAGAATCGCGTCGTGAAGCGTTTCGCCGGTAACCGTTTTGAAACGTATCTCAAGATTTTTCCGCGATTTTTTCACATGACGAACAACGTCTCCCACGTTAATTGCATTCTGTACATTTCTTTTTATAAAATCGAACGCCGCGCCGACAAGCGGATCGGGAAAGTAATCCGTTTCGGTTGAACGGCGTTCGACAACCATAATGGGCTCAATCAGTACCGTTTTGGCAACAAAATCGTTTTTTTCGTGTTGTTCCATCATCTTGTCGAGGAGTGCCGCTGCTTGAAACCCGGCCTGTTCGGTAGCGCATGAGATGCTCGAAAGAGGAGGCGATGCCGATTCACACAGCAATTCGTCATTATCAATACCGAGCACCGCAATATCTTCCGGGACAGACACACCTGCCATAGCGCACAGTTCCATGAGGCCCATGGCTTGAAGATCGTTTGAAGCGAGTATGGCAATCGGTTTGGGGAGAGCGTGTAACCAGCGAATGACGGTCGAGTCCTTCGAAACAGTTTTCTCATCAGGGCCCGGGAAAAGATGAAAATCGTCAATCCCGTTTTCACGGAGAACCCGGAAAAAACCCGTCTTGCGTTCCTGGGACCACGAAGCTGGAAGCAAGCGACAAAAAAAAGCAAATTGCTTAAAACCCTTGGACAAACAATAGTCGGCCGCCATGGCGCCAAAACGATCATTGGCCATGCAAATATTCGGGTAATGACGCATTTCAGACGGCGTGAAAACCTGATCATCCCGGTGGCTTAACAGAATCGTCGGCAAACCACGCGCAATAATATCAGCGGCAAGTTTTTTGGTTTTGACGCGGGCAATGATTCCGTCGCCCTCCCATTGACCACGGGACGGAAGTACCTGAACGACATCGTTGGGAGTAATGTAGAAATCCCACGAACCGAAGAGTCGGGAATAGTGAATTATTCCACGAATTAATCCTCGACCACGTTCCTGCGAAGTCTCGATAAGCATTGCAACTTTTTTGGGACGAAACATGAGATTTCTCCTTCTGATTTATCATTGTAAAGCAGGAATCGAAATCGTCAAGTTTATTTTCTATTCAAAATTACGCAATTTCAATATCGAATACGCAATTTTTCGGTATACAAAACCAGAGAACCCGGTTATACTGGACGTATAAGAAGAAAATTGGTGTCCCTTCGTAAACTGAAACCCAAAGGCGGCCTGCGAAAATGATTTACAGAACAATAGGAAGCAGCGGAATAGAAGCATCGGTGATTGGGCTGGGTACATTTCCACTGGGCGGCTGGATGTGGGGTGGCATTGATGAATCAGCGGCAATTGATTCCATTCATTGCGCGCTTGATCATGGTATCAATCTCATTGATACGGCCCCTTTGTACGGATATGGTTTGGCGGAAGAACTGATCGGCAAAGCGATTACCGGTCGAAAGCGGGAGAATATTGTTATCGCGACCAAATGCGGACTTCGCTTTGATCGTTCCAATTGGTCGTGTGGAGAAGGAGAGCATCATTTCTATTATAATGAATACGGAATCACGGAGGATACGCGGGCAAAACAATGTCGCCGGTTTCTTCGCGCCGATTCAATAATGAAAGAGGCGGAAGACTCTCTTCGACGACTTCGTACTGATTATATAGACGTTTACTTTACTCATGCTCCGGACGCGACAACTCCCATCGAAGAAACGGTGACCGCTCTGGTCCGGCTCAAGGAACAGGGGAAAATTCGGGCCATTGGCTGTTCCAATGTATCGGCGGGCCTGTTCCAAAAGTACCTTAATCAGTGTGTGCTCGACGCAAATCAGGAGCGATTGAGTTTGATTGACCAAACCGTATTGCACAACGGCTTGTTTGATCTGTGCAACAGGAACAAGGTTAGTTTTTTTGCTTATTCTCCGTTGGAAAATGGTTTATTAACGGGAGAAATGCAGCCGGATCGCAAGTACCCCGGCGGTGATCTTCGCAAAGATTCGCCCCGTTTTTCCGCGGCTAATATAAGAAACGTCAATGCTCTCCTGAACGGTTTTGACTCCCTTAAAAGGAAATATGCCATGACGACGGCACAACTGGTCCTGTCCTGGATCGTATCGCAAAATTCATCGTCCCACGTCCTTTGTGGAATGCGATCACGGCGAAGTGTTGAAGCCAACGTCGCCGCAGGAAATATTATACTCACCGGGTCCGAACGCGATTTTATGACTGCTCGGGCACAACGTGAACAATTCGTTGGAAACGATCTTGTTTTCGACCTCGCTTCCAGTTAATTTCATATTGCAGTTACGTAGTATTCCCTGGCGGAATTGGATATTCAATCCTGCCGGAATATTGACCTGATACCAAGCCAAAAAGAAGGAGGGAAAAATGAAAATAAAATGGTTAACCCTGGTCGGTACCGCTGTTTTGCTTTTGACAAGTACGGTGGCAATGACAGACGCGAAGGAACCCAATCCGTTATATAAACCATCGATTTACGCGGTATTGCCGGATGATATGTTCGGGCCCGACGCTCTCTGTTGGGACGCGGTTCATCGTAATCTGTATTTAAGCGTTCCGAATTTTACATTCGATCCTGCATCGCCGCTCAAAGCTCCCGCGTGTCTGGCTTTGATTCGGAGTGACGGTTCAGTCGAAAAACAGTTCGATTTTCCTGTCATGGACGGAATGAAATCGACCGGGTGTATGGGCATTGATTTTGGCCCCGATGGCAACCTTTACGTATGTGACAACCAATATTTTTTCAATCCGGAATGGAAGTCGCGCATCTTGCGAGTGATTTTTCGGGACGGGCGGCCAACAGGCAAGGTTCAGGTGGTTGTCAACGGACTGAAAGTGGCCAACGCAATACTCTGGGATGGCAACCGCGTTTTCGTTACGGATACGATACTTGACGAGCCGGGCAAATACGGGTCCGGCGGCATCTGGATGTTCTCGAAAGAGGAATTGCTTTCCGCAGGTACAGACGCGAAACATCCGGCGATTCAGGTCGCAAAACGGGGTGATAAACGACTCATTCTTGTTGCCGATTGCGACGATATCGGGCGTAACAACAATTGTGGGGCCGACGGTATCACCAAGGACAAAAACGGAATTTATTATTTCGGCAATTATGGCGATGGTGGTATGTTTCGTTTTCGTTTCGACAACCAAGGCAAGGCGGAAATGCAGAAGATACACCCGGGCGGCAAGTTCTTCCGCTGTGTCGATGGAATCTGCTTTGATTCGGAAACGAACAAGGTCTATATAACGGATTCGGCGGACAATGCCATTTGGGCCTTTACTCCCCCGAAGTGGGGCGAATCGGTCAATTTCGAACGGATTTGGGAAAATGAGGATACCGATGGGGCTGACGGATCGCTTGATCTTCCGTGCGAATGCCGCGTTGTCGACGGTCGATTGATTATCACGAATCAGGATGTCGGAGTCGGTTCCGGTGGAAAATGTCAAAAGACCGACAAACCGTATACACTTTCCGTAATTGAGATCGGTAAACACCCTGATGTAAAAAAAAAGTAATTCCGCCGGGAATCGTTCAGTTGAGTAACATTCCGTATGTCCCCAACGGTGCAGCCACACAATCGCTCGATCTGTATTTGCCTTCGGATTACAAAAAGCGAAAGGAGCCACTTCCCTGGGTTTTATTTATTCATGGGGGCGGCTGGTTCACGGGAGACAAGGATCAGGACCATTACATGTTACACGGAACCCGGTGGGTCATTTTAAATAATGGTTACGCGGTTGCCTCGGTCAATTATCGCCTTTCGGGTGAAAGTCCGTTTCCCTCGCAGATACGCGATTGCAAAACGGCCCTGCGATTTCTTAAGGCTCACGCGAAAGAGTATGGACTTGATACACGACGAATCGGCGTTTGGGGTGGTTCCGCCGGAGGGAATCTGGCGTCGTTACTTGGGACGTCAACGAATGTCCCGGAGTTCGAAACAGGTTACTGGTCGGAACAGACATCCCAGGTCGCCGCCGTTTGCGATTTCTGTGGCAAGACGGATTTGCTTATGATCGCCGATGATCCGCAGCGGGAAAAAACGCCCTTGTATTCACAGATCAATCAATATTTGGGCGGAGAAATCGGGAGCAGACGGGAAGCGGCCCAAAAGGCAAGTCCCGTATTTTGGGTGTCCGATCAAACGCCCCCCTTTTTGATTGTGCATGGAACCG
>JAQVID010000460.1 GCA_028695865.1 Thermoguttaceae bacterium
CGCGATCAGTAACCGGAAAATTGAATCCTTCCGTATACGGAACGACAAGCCAGTCTCCTTCTTTCGACGCGAACGGATACGGCCAATAAAGCTGCTGCATTACTGCGGTTCGGTCGACGGCATCGACGGTGGCGACTACTTCGTTTACATCGGAATCGAGTCGAATGCAAAAGCGATAATCCTGAAGCGTGGCGGCATCGAACGCTTCGATACTTAGCTGGTTGGCGGTTGCTTCAACGCTGGATGGGAAAAAGACGCCGGCGCCAACAAGTTGATTCCAGAGTCGTCCGGTCTTTTTATCGAGAACGGAAAAACTGATATCCCGGGCAAAAAGCGTCATTTTCAATCGCGAATTTTCAAGTGTCCAGGTTTTGGCTTCGTCGAGCATGGTTCGGGACGGAAGCTTGCGAAGCTTGTGCGGACCGAACCAGACTGTTGCGCTTCCGCTTCCGGTCAAGCGGGGGCACATACTCGTAATATTCCGCGGAACGACGAACGTCGATTTCAGGACTTGCCATTGTCCGGCGGTATCCGAAGTTTCCGTTCGGGCATAACCATACATCACAATCTTGTTCCCGGCCTGAATAATGGAACTGATGCCCATATTGCCGCTTCCTTCGACACGAACAGGACAAGTAATTTCATACACCTCGCCCGGAGTAACTTTCACCGCATTGGAATAAGTAAAATTCCAATCCTGTCGTCCGCTGTGAATCGCTTTGACACAAGGAGCCCCCTGGTATTTGACGTTTTCGTCCAATGAGATTTCAAGGGAACCTTTTTCCCGGGTCCAGTGAGAACTGGTCGGAACAACGTTCCAGATTCGCTCTTCCTGACTAAAGAGCAGGCTTGATGTCAAACACAAACCCAAAACAAAAAAACAAACAAAGTTTTTCACGAACAATATCCTTTCCTGTACAGATCGTTTGGACCGGTTCCATTTCAATTTTCCCGTTACGCGGCACACTTTTTAATATCTTACAAAAGCAAATGTGAAACACGACAGGGAAAATGAAATACTGTTGGTAAAACAGAGTCGATTCCTCAACTTAACGCACTTGCTCCACGCCCGGAGGAAGTTCAACTTTCGAACGAATGGAACCGTCTTTGTTCTTGTCGTGTCGAACTTTTATCAGACCTCGCGGAGTCGGGACGGTGCCTTCGACCCAATCGAGGTCACCCAAAAACGGACTGATGCGAACCTTGCGGAAGCCCGGTTCGACCGGTTGAACACCCAACAGGTGAGCACTCATCCACGGAGCCGGTCCCGAAGCCCAACCATGGCAAAGCGAATGTCGAAAACCAACATAGCAATAGGCGCCATGGTCTCCGTGAAGACTCTTTTTGCCGGGCGGCGTTATCTCGTCAATTCGTCCGGAACCTTCGAGCCATTTGAGATCGAAATCTTCCCAGAACGTGGTCGCTCCCACGTCGAGCATGGCTCCCCAATATTGACGAATGACGTTCAAAGCCGTTTGATTCCGACCTCCTTTGGCCAAAGCTTCGAGCATATAATAGCCGTAAAACGTTGAAAAGTTTTCTCCGTTGTTCCTGGCGACGACTTCAATATTGGGGGCCTCCGGCCGTTCG
Source organism: Thermoguttaceae bacterium (assembly GCA_028695865.1). Lineage (GTDB taxonomy): Bacteria > Planctomycetota > Planctomycetia > Pirellulales > Thermoguttaceae > JAUNBG01. Next base: position 1,591 of record JAQVID010000460.1, read on the forward strand.
ATTCCGGCCAGAGCCAAAAGGGCCGCCGCCTGCTTGTTTTGGACGTGATTACTTTTAAAGGAACGAACACGTTTGGCCAATTCTGTCGCTTCGTGTTCCAGTTTCGTTTCGCCCAATTCGCGAGCAATTAAAGCGACACGATCAAACGCCAGAGCGAACATGGCGTGTGTTCCTGCGGCAATGGCGTTGGGCTTGTCGTTCGTGGGCCAATCGAGAAACATTTTATTCTTTCGAAACGCGGCGCAGCCGTCGGAATCAACGCACGGCTTGAGCAACTCGAAAAGATTTTTCATGTAATTAAGCTGATGACGGGCAAAGTCTTTATCGCCGCTGAACATGTAATAATCGCCGACGGAAATGATCCACCAGAGGGAATAATTCGGCATGGTGTTCATCCACTTGGGAAGCGGCCAGGTCTTTTGCGCGTATTCACCGAGCGTATCGGCCAGAACTTTCGGCGTTCCGAACACGTAAAGCGTCGTCATGGTCTGAGGATGAAAATCACCATACCAGACAAGTCGGTCCCGCTTGGCTCCTTCGAAATTGAAATCCTGCATGGTCAGGTGTTGCGTGTAAGCGGCCGTTTTCCAAATCGCGTCCAGTCGTTTGTCGGACGACTTAAACGAGCCAAGCCAGGGAATATCCCGCCAACAGAAGTATGCCCTGACGTAATCGAAGCATATCTCCGTGCCGGGATCAATCAGGTCGAGCCGGACAAAGCGAAACGCCGTCTGACCGAGTTCGGCTCCCCCCAAAAAAGGAACGCTCAAAATTGTGTCGCGAACGCTGTGGTCATTGCAAGCTCCTTTTTCGCCCATCACGGCCATGGCTTCGTCAGCCGATTCGCCGAATCGGACGTGAACGCGCACGGTGCGTCCAAGACTGGCCGGCGCGACGGTAAGCGACCGCGATTCCAGACGTATTCCCCCTTGAATTTCTGCGCCGAAGTCGAGCAAGATGGACGGTGGCAGCGAGCCTTTGGTCTTGGGATAAGACATGGTAAAGCCGTCCTTCATTGCCGCCGTTGAGGTAAGACCGAGTGGTTTTTGCAGAAGGAGCTTTTCCGATTTAATCCCTGTGGCGGATTGCCAAAGGACTCGTTTGGGCACAATCCAACTGCGAACCCGCTGATCCGGAACCGAGCGGCGCTCCATATCCGTATCGGATACACCTGGGGGAAGCGACGGTATCGGGGCGTTTGGATCGACCGATTGACCCAAAACGAAACAGGATACTCCCGTTAATACGGACAAAAAAACAGTGAGAATAATCATACTGTTAAGCGCCGTTTTGAGCATGCTTTTCATACTACAAACCCTTTTGCTATTCCTAAATTATAAGTTGCGAAAGAAAACAGGGTGACGAAAAGGGGTATGACACTGAGGTCGTCCATCCTGAACGCGGAATCCGTTTTCCAAAAAGCAAATTGTACCACAATGGGGCAAGGAATGTCAAGTCGGGTATGTCTTGAAGATTTTGGTTCATTCCTATATAATAAGAATGGTGTCTGCCTGACGCGTGCCTTTTACTCCTTGCTCGGGCGGATACGAGCGTTTATTGTTTTCCGATATACATGGAAGGATGCGGGCGCAACCGTAAAGAAATTATTTATAATGGGAGCTTTATTTATGACTGATAATGAAAATGATAAAGATAATGCAAATGCTGTCACCCTTCTTGATTATAGTGGTGCGTTTATCCAGCGTCGTAAACTTTCCGAGGACGATTGGAAGACGATTTCATCGCAAGAGGGGCCGTTTCAGCTTGATTTAGCCTATACATATGTTACGGACGATGATTTAAATCGACTGGCAGAAAAAGAAAACTTGCAGTTTATTTGTTTAATAGAATGTCGCATGATTACAAACGCGGGTATCGAAGCGTTGTGCGCAAAATTACCTGCTTGTAAAATTGAGGTTACGCCCAAGAATAACGATCACAGTTGGGTACGAGCGTTATCCACAGTGCTGTTTATTTGTGGATTGGCTGCTCTTTTGGCTTGGAGTGTTTATGAAAAGCCTGAAAAAACGGATCAAGACCCAAACAGTTCGACTCAATATTATTATCTTGCCGATGAAAGCGATCCTTCGTTGGAAAAATTGGCCTCCATGCCCGACTTGGAGACTCTTGTTCTTAAAGAGGGGAGTGACGTAGACGAAGAGGGGTATCACGCGATGGCCTCGCTGAAGCATTTGAAAACTTTGGTACTGATAGGTACCAAGACGACGGCTGATGAGTTGAAGATTCTTGCTCAAAGCAAGACGATTGAAAGTCTTTTTCTCA
>JAQVID010000461.1 GCA_028695865.1 Thermoguttaceae bacterium
GTAAAGGTAAAAGCCAAGTTTTCGATTGTCCAAACCGGGGGGGCTCTTTCGAAGCGTAATGGTCGAACCGGGAGCAAGCTCCCGCGTTACTCTTGCTTAACGCATACAAAAGCGGCGGCAAGCCGCCGCACTCCAAAATGTCCGCTTGCGCGGTTGCTACGCCGCAATACGCGGAGTGAAAGGCAGTGTTCGAACGGTGGTGTCACGGCCTTCCCTGGATCGCGCGACCGGAATGAGGGAATATTCGGACGAATTCGAACCGCTCTGGCCCTAATTGCGCTCGTTTCACTCGCTCCATATACGGGCTTGCGGGCATTTCCTGCCTGGCCCCCTTGCCGCCGCACTCCAAAATGTCCGCTTGCGCGGTTGCTGAGCCGCGTTCCCTGTTGCGCGGGAAAGGCTACGGCCCGGAATGGACATTCAATAGCCCCACGAAAATATTTTTTGGGAACCTTTCTTGACCAACTTGAATACCGCGAATCGGATTGTTATAATCATGTCAGGAAGTCAATGACTGGCTTTGAGCGTTTCGTTGCTCATCCGTCAGGCTTATTTGTGTTGCGGGCCGATTGCCGTCATTCGAAACAACAACAAAACAATAACAAACGAGTCGTTTTTTCCAATATCGATTTTTCAAATTCCTCCATGGAACAAAAACAGGTGAACGTATACAAGGAGTTCTTTATGCGATTAATCAGGACATGGTGCAAACAGGTGTTTATTGGTACAATCATGGCGCTGCTTGCCGTTTTTTTCTGCGTAGCAACGTCGGCCAAAGCGGAACAAGACGGCGTTAAGCAATCCCATTGGGGAGTGCCTTCGTCGCCGGCAGTGGTCAATCCGGTGGTTCAATGGTCGGGCACAAAGATACTTTCGCTTAACGGCGATTGGGACTTCATGACGACGACTCCCTGGCGAGTGCGGCTGGGACTTGGTGATCCCGGCTGGGGCAACCGTCTTGTCGATTGGTCTTCCGCGAGGAAAATTACGGTTCCCGGGCTGTGGGAAACCCAAGGTGTGGGTGAAGCCGGTCCGGGTCTTGCCTGGGATTGCGAATGGGATCGCGGATTCTGGGACTTGAAACATGTGTATATGGGCACAGCCGCTTATCGGAAATTGATCGATATTCCCGCAGATTGGGGAGGTGGGCAAATCTGGCTCAAAGTCGGCGGAGTCCGGTCGGAAGCCTCGATATGGGTCAACGGCAAGCGGGCCGCGTATGTCAAGAATTATTGCGCGACGGAAAAATTTAACATTACTCCTTTTGTCAAAGCAGGCGAAAAAGCGGTGATTATCGCCATGGTTCGAAACGATTCGCCTTCGCGAAAAGGTTTGTACAGTGCCAATCACCGTTTCGGCGGGTTCTATCGCGACGTGGAATTGGAGCTTACGCCGAATATCCGGCTGGACAATGTGTGGATCAAGGGCAACTTCGATAAACGGGAAGCCCAGGTGGAATTTCTTGTGCGAAGCAGTAACGACACGGAGCACAAGCCCGTGTCGGCCGCTTTCGTCGTAAAAACCCCCGACGGTAAAATCGTCGGTAAGACGGGCATGGCCAATATCAAGCCTGTGTCTGATTCCGTATCCGCTCCCTTGCCTGTAGTACTTCATTGCGGAATAAACCCATGTCGTTTTTGGTCGCCTGAAGAGCCGAATCTTTATATTGCTCAATTGGAATTGTATGACGCAAGCGGTAAAATTGTTCACGGACAAGTTGAACGATTCGGCGTTCGCAAACTGGAAGTGATCGGCGACAAATTTTATCTCAACGGCAAGCCTTATTTTCTCCGGGGCAGTGGCGATCACAATTACGACTGCAATTCCATTATCGAGCCTCCGAATCGACTTCGTTTTCTTGAGCATATGAAAATATACAAGGCTGCCGGATTCAACTTCATGCGGCATCACACACATTGTCCTTTACCGGAATATTTTGAGGCGGCCGACGAGGCGGGAATTCTTCTCATGCCCGAATTACCTTATTATCATGACGTTCCTACGGAAGCCTTCGGGTTTGATCCCGTGAGCGACGCGAAGGAACTTTTCTTGAATTATCGTCGTTATGTTTCTTTTGCCGTCTATAGCGGAGGAAACGAGGGACACCTGGGCTCTCCGGTCGATGAACAACTTTATCAATGGGTCAAAAAGAACGATCCTCAGCGACTTGTAGTTCATCAGGACGGCGGTCGTAATCTGGCGTCGAATTCTGATTTTTCCAACGGCCCGATCAGTCCCTGGGAAACATGCAAACAGGATGAACTTGACCGTCCGTTCGTTGCTCATGAGTATTTGAATCTGGCGATCAAGATGGACCCGCGACAAGAGCCCCGGTTTACCGGAGCGCGAGTTTCGCCGGTCAGTATGGAAAAATACAAAGCATTACTCAAGCAGACCGGGCTAAACGAAACATGGGGAGCCGCCTGTATTGCCGCGGCTGAAAGACTTCAGGCGATCTATCAGAAGCAGGGTCTCGAATCGGCCCGACTGGATCCGGCGTGCGACGGCTATTCCTTCTGGTCCATTGTGGACGCGTCGATACCACAGGGCGAGACAGTCGCCGCGTAAGGATATTTGAATCCGTTCTGGGAACCGCGTCCGAACGGACTGAAGCCGGCGGAATTCGTCAAGTTCAACGGGCCAACCGCCATATTGCTCAAAACGGTTCCCAAGACTCCTGTTGCTTCATCGGGCGACACGATAGAGACGGAGTTCTGTATTTCTCATTACGGGGCAAATGATATTCCGGCTTGCGAACTCACCTGGAAACTCACCTCGGGAAAAGACACGATTGCAAGTTCAACGGTTCCGATTAAGGCTGTTAAGGTTGGGTACGCCGGTTCCATCGCAAAAGTTTCCATAACGGTTCCGGACCTAAAAAAGCCGGAACATGTGAAACTGGTCGCGGAACTGACCGGGACGAAATGTCCAAACGATTGGGACTTTTGGCTTTTCCCGAAACGCAAACGTCCCTCGCTTTCCGGCGTGGTTGTTTCCCCTTCGATGATTGACTGGTTTCAAAAGCGATATGACCAAGTTATTCCGTTTGGCGACGCGAAAATGAAACCGACCGACGCCGTTATTGCCCGAACAGGCGATCCCCTGTTGCGTCAGGCAATTAACCAGGGCCGCAATATTCTTGTCATAACCCCGGCGTCGCCAAAAGCCAATGTTTCACTCGGCTGGTGGGGAATCGGAACCCAGGTGGGGACCGCGTTTGCCGAGCACCCGGTGTTCGGTACGTTCCCGAAATCGGCGGCCATGGATCAACTCTGGTTTAAGCTGATTCGTGTTGGCGCTCCCGATTTGCGTCAAGGAAGTCTACCGCGTCAGTTGGAACCCTTGGCCGTTGGTGAAGGTCGCGATTCCTATTACCTTTATCTCGGCCAGGGCAAATGCGGCAGTGCCTCTGTCTTGACGACATACGCAATGGATCTGTTACAAGATCGCCCGGAAGCTCTTTGGCTCCTTGATTCCATGATCAGTTATATCATGTCTGACAAGTTTGCGCCCAAGACGACTGTTACAGAACTTGAAATGTTGAAAGGAAAATGAACTATCATCGCGATTAGTATTTTTGTTGGTCGTCATGGACCTTGATTTGGGGGATGACGAAAATTCATCAAGCCCGTATATGGAGCGAGTGAAACGAGCGCAATTAGGGAGCGAGCAGTTCGAAGGTGTCCCAATTTTCCGTAATTCCGGTCATGCGAGACCGGAATTACGGAATTGGTTTTTTGGGGGATCGCATAGCAGGGGTACGGCCTGACGGCCGAACCGGGTGCCTACCATACGGGAACCCCTACGGGGTTGGGATTTTTGGGAAATCGGCCTTGGCGTCAAAATTGCGGCACATTCCCATGC
>JAQVID010000462.1 GCA_028695865.1 Thermoguttaceae bacterium
ATAGAACGTTTCATCTGGACCAGGATCTTCGCCTGTTAGCGGAAAACGCGGAATTCTCTCAACAGGACACGCTGGCCTATGGCGAGTCTTGCGAGGCCCGTGGCAAAGCGGATGGTAAAGTGGAAGGCAAAGCGGAAATTGCGGTTAACATGTTAAGAGAGGGGTTGAGTATTGATCTTGTCGCAAAATTAACCGGATTTTCGGAAGAAGAAATCAAAGATATCTCCAAAAAATGATCGATGCCTCATCGCTTGCGGAAGTATGTCCGCAGTTGGCTCCCTGGCTGACCTGGTTTGGCTACCCGCACAAAACAACGGAGGCGATATGGAAAGTACTGCATAAAATATTTTCTGTATCTAATACTTTTTTCTTCTCTGAAAAACTGACATATAAATGAGATAAACTGGAGGATTTGTTGTTGCAGGTTTGCCGCAATTCGATTTTCAACACATTTGTTCACTGAATGTTGCCAATAACGTTTTTCGCTCCATTTTTAGAAAAATGAGACTCCACGAATTGACACCACAACATTATTGAGTAAAATATTATGTGATGGTGAAAGCAAGGCAGATGTTTTCTCCCATCACGATTCGGCTTGTAAGCTAACACTTGCAAGCCGTTTTTTTCAGTGGTTCACGTTTGGTAGTCAGTGGTTCGGCGGCACATTTCGCCCTTTCACCTGAACTCCGCCCCGCTGTGTGGAATGTAAAAGCAGAGTTACCCGGTAGAGTTGCCGGCGTTTTCGGAGACCGTGGACGAAAGTGCCCACGCACTCTCAGCAGGAACACCACTGTCCCGTGCATTCTCTTTTCTAAAAGTATAACACTCTCCCTATCCTCCTGTTTTTTGCTCGGGTCGCCCCGCGATCCTAAGGGCATTCGCCTACTACATGAAAGATCGAACAAGGAACTTTTCTCCCGCATTCTTTTTGGCTAGCGAACACAAAAGCGGGCAAGCTCCCACATTCCTAAATTCGGCCTCTACACAAAATATAGAATCAAAGTCTTTTCAGCATGGCAAGTCTTGCCAGTCACACGTATTATCCCTTTTGGGCTTGTATACTCCCCTAATTTAACCACCAGTCTGTGAACGGTAAGAAGTCCGCGAAAAAAATCGAAATACCCACTTGACACAATTTTACAGGAAGGTATATTATACCACGTAGTACAACTTACCGGTTATTTAGGACCAAAAGATATACACGACATAAATCAACAAATGGAGCAGTTCAAAAAACGGTGTCACGAGCTGAATCTTGCTGCGACTCCCCAGAGGGTCAGGATTTACGAATATGTGACGAGCGTTACAACGCACCCGTCAGCCGATCAGGTTTATGAAGTGGTTCGGGAAGTGTTTCCGACAATTTCCCGTACAAGCGTGTATCGAATCCTTGATACGTTTGCAAGGCATGACCTGATTAAGCGACTGGTTCATCCCGGTACGGCGGTACGGTACGATGGAAATACCAAACGACATTTTCATTTGTACTGTACCCGGTGTAATACCGTGTTTGATTTGTTTCGGCTGGAGTTGTTTTCCGAGTTTTCCCGGGAAGCGATCCTGGAAGCGGCAGGCGATTTTAATGTACTTGATTATTCGGTGGTTTTCACGGGAATTTGTTCCTGTTGCCAAACTGCCGATCAACCCAAGAAGGAGTGAAGAGCATGGATAAATATGTTTGTAACACGTGTGGTTATGTTTACGATCCGGCTGAAGGCGACCCTGAAGGCGGTATCGCTCCGGGAACCGCGTGGGAAGATGTGCCCGCCGACTGGGTTTGCCCTTTGTGTGGTGTCGGAAAAGACGATTTCGAAAAACAGGCGTGATTTTTCCCCGATTCCTGTCCAAGACAGGTTCTGCGAGAAATTACAAAACATAAACGATTCAATTGCCGGTTCCATTTGAATTTTTCCGCGAGGTGTAAAACCCCCGTATTTACCGAAGGTAAACGGGGAAGTCGCGGAAATAATGAAAACTCGGCAGTATCATTTCAGGAGAAGCAAAAATGAAAAAGTATGTGTGCAAAGTATGTGGTTATGTTCATGTTGGAGATTCGGCTCCGGAATTCTGCCCGCAGTGCAAGGCGCCTGCCTCCAAGTTTGTACTTCAGGAAGACAAGAGCGATATGGCGTTTGCCACGGTTCACGTTATTGGCGATGGCAAAGTTGAAGACCAAGAGATCATGGAAGGACTCCGCGCCAATTTCACTGGAGAATGCACCGAAGTCGGTATGTATTTGGCGATGAGTCGTCAGGCAGACCGCGAAGGTTATCCGGAGATCGCTGAAGCCTACAAGCGAATCGCGTTTGAAGAAGCGGAACATGCCGCGAAATTCGCCGAGCTTTTGGGCGAAGTCGTTGTGCCGTGCACGAAAACAAATCTGACCGTGCGAGTTGAAGCGGAGTCAGGAGCTTGTGCCGGTAAATTCGAAATTGCCAAAAAAGCCAAGCAACTCGGTTACGACGCGATTCACGACACTGTTCACGAAATGGCCAAAGACGAAGCACGGCACGGCAGCGCGTTTGCCGGACTGCTCAAGCGGTACTTCGGTAAATAAATTTGGGCAAACAATTTCTTATTGTTGGCACAAGCACATCCACAGTGTCGCCATTCTCACGGCGACACCGTTGGTCACCTGATCGAGAATCGCCGACTGATCGCCATCGGCAACTTCCGGAGTGACTTCAACTCCGCGATTGATTGGGCCGGGCGCGATGATCAAAACATTTTTTTTACAACTGGCCAGTCGTTTCGAATCCATTCCGTAGAGGTGCGCATATTCGCGAATGGAAGGGAAGGGGCGAACGACTTGCCGCTCGAACTGAATGCGTAACAGATTGAGCACATCAACGCGGGGCAAAATATCGTCGAGGGAATAGCCATACTCAACACCGATATCGGCCCAGTGGGGCGAAACCAAAGTTGATGGACCGCATACGATAACATGTGCCCCAAGCGCTTTGAGTCCCCAAATATTGGAGCGAGCCGTTCGACTGTGGGCAATATCGCCAATAAGCGCGACCGTTTTGCCCTGGAGTGTTCCCAACTTTTGACGAATGGTCAAAATGTCCAAAAGAGCTTGAGTTGGGTGCTCGTGTGGGCCGTCGCCCGCGTTAATGATCGTCGTATCGGAAATCTTTTCGGCGAGCAAATGCGGTGTGCCCGGGCAGCTGTGCCGTATGACGAACGCGTCTACGCCCATCGATTGAATATTTTTGGCCGTGTCGATCATCGTTTCACCTTTTGAAAGACTGCTCGTTGCGGCGGAGAATTCGACGATATCGGCCCCCAATCTTCGTCCGGCCAACCCGAAGCTTGTTCGGGTACGAGTTGAATTTTCGAAGAAGAGATTAACAATAGCCTTTCCGGCGAGCAACGGAATTTTGCGATCACTATCGGGGCGACACAGAATTTCATCACGGAATCGTTGTGCCTGATCCAGAATCAAGACGATTTCATCGCGAGTCAGGTCTTCCAATCCGAGCAAATGACGTCGTTTCCATCCGGCAGGAACAGGTCCCCATTCTTCTTTCGTCATTGGTTTGCTTTTTTCCATTGAATTCCTCCGGCCCAAAAGGCCAACTATTCGATTTTTTCCTTGAATACGCGAACGGCTTTACCTTCCTGGCGGGGTAAAGTACCGGGCTTGAACACATCACCTTTAGGCGAAAAACCGAGCCGTTCCTTCAGATGTTTTTCGACCATGAAGCCGGTCACGCATTCGTCGGCTTCGACGTTGATGTGAATATCCTTGACCCCTTTGTGATCTTCTATAATAATCTGATAATGCGGATGGACGCCCGGGATTTCGAGCAAAGCCTGCTCTACCTGAGTGGGGAAGAAATTGACTCCCTTGATAA
>JAQVID010000463.1 GCA_028695865.1 Thermoguttaceae bacterium
CGCCGTTTTTATGAGCGGCGGCGTGTTCCGGCTTGAGAACGTGTTCGAGAAAATATTCACGGGCTCCGGCACTTCCCATTTGGAGCATGGAGCCCATACTTGTATCGCCGTTAATATTGGCGTTTTCACGTTTCAGGGAACTCGACTTCGAGTCGTGAAACGTAATATCTTCGTAAATTTTCATGAGTCGTGATTCCGACTCTGTTGAACAAAGTGTCATAAATTCTCCTTAAATTCGTGAAATAACAGACTTGGCTGAATACCTGAATTGTCCTGATATTTTCCGCTTGAATACGGTTGATAATCGCCAAGAATGGTATGATAATAGATCTGACAGATTTCGACGTTCGGATAGACGCGAACCGGCTTAAGACAGTAAATTTCCAGTGTCCAAAAGCCGGTGAAGCCAATGTCGCCGAACCCGGCGGTAACGTGTATCGCAAGACCCAAACGACCTATCGACGAGCGGCCTTCCAACATGGGAACGAACCTGTCTGTTTTCGTTCTTTCAACGGTGCGGCCAAGATAAAGTTCGCCGGGTGTTAGAAGTAAACCGCTTTCGGGAATAACAAGTTGTGTACAAACTGGTTCATTTCGCATATCCAAAACAGGGCTGTCATATACAAGCAATTTATTGGCCAGACGCAGATTATAGCTATTCGGATTGAGTCTCTCCGGATCGAACGGATCAATAGTAATACGACCAAGTTCGATCTGATGGGCAATTTCAAGACCTGAAAGAATCATCATAATGTCTCCCGAATGGTGGCGATCTGTCGGGCGAGAGATTCCCAATCGGGAACGGTGCCGCTGTGAATGTAATTGCGGCGGGCTTCTCTTAGGACAAGGTGCAGTTCCGGCCATTCCTGTGATTCCTCTTCCGCTTCATGTAAATGCCCGATCAGAAAAAAACGATAAGAATAGCCGTTATGAATCTCAGAAAGTAAAACAGCCGCCGCGCCGAGGTGCTTTTCAACACATTCCAGACAGCTTGTTCGAACCGGCTTCTCCGCACGTTCGGAACGGGATAAACGACAGCCGCAGTTCTTCGTAATATGTAATCCGGACGACGAAAGAATGTCTTCGGACTTTTCCGCGATCTTGCAGTCGATACCATGAATATGATTCGAATGACAAATATGTCGATTCTCAAAACCGCCGTCTTCCCGTTTGGCGTAAAGAATCTCGTCGCCTAAAATAGTACATTTATAAGCGGGATCACCATTGCATTCAAGATAACGCTGGGCGTCACTGTTGAGATCATATTCGAGCGTAAAAACGTCCGTATTCTCTCCGATCCAGTCGCCGGAAATGAGTAATTTATCAGGATCGTCCGAACGATAGGCAATGCGATATAAAAACGCGCCGGGCAGAACGATCTTTTTATCGCCAGAGCTGTCATGAATGTGAACAACGTCCTGAACTTCACCCACAACGATTCGTTCCTCATGAATAAAACCAGATCGGGCAATACGGACGGCAACCGGCTTCGCCAACGTTTCAAGTGAAGTACCGTCCATGCGATAAAGACGGTAAATACCGCTTTCGGAATGACCATTTGAAATAAAAGAGACATGCCAACCAGTATCGTCCTGCCATGCGGTGGGAGAACACTCGATAACGTTTTCCGCAAAACCGGTTGCAATATGACATGGCTCGTTATTACCTATAATATAATGGAGTTTCCAGACAGGATTCTCCGTTTCTTCCGCTGTGGAATAGAACAGAATTTTTTCGCCGCTTTCGTTCTTGCACAGGAACGGCATATGGGTTAAACCACCTATTTTTTCGAGCATAAAACACCTTTTTATCATTAACATTTGAACACGCCGGAACGTTCGCCATTAGCCCATAGAATTTTATCTTCCTTGTCAGGACAACCGGTTTCCAGAACGAAGGTCCATGTGTACTTGTAACTGTCGGACGAAATGGAATCGGGCAGACCGATAAGTTTGCCGTTTTCATCAATACAACCGTATTGCATGGGCACATAGCCCATATAATTATTGCGAAGCCGCCAGTAACGCGATCCGGTTCCAATATCGTCACCTTGATAGGGGGTTAAGTCCCATGTGCCGGTTCCGTGAAAAGTAACAGACGCGATTTCTTTGGAAGTACAGCAACAGCATTCGGGATTAAAACGCATGGTCATGATTCACACTCCGCCGCAATGATCTGCCAGTCGCCGGTCTTCATATTGCGCGAAATAACAACGAGCTTACCTGCCGATATTTTTCCGCTTCCTGTCAGAATGGGACAGTTGCATTCGTATTTCTGATCGTCCACACTTACATTGGTTATTGCAGAAGGACCGCTAATTGTTGTGGTTGTCTTACCGACCAAATGGCCGCCACCTGTCGAGTTCGGAAGGATAAACGCGAACGAACCGACATGGGCCACAAGGCGAAACGGACCGGAATCGGCGGAGAAAAGGCCGCTGGAATCGCAGTCAACGTATTTGTGTGTTTCGTCCGAAACGTTGACCGATGCGCCAATAACACCGCCCAACCAAACGCGTCCAAGTCTGCCGGAATAGATCGGTTCTGCGGTAATGGCAAGAATTTGATCCGGATCGTCGTCTGCCGGATACTTGCCGGAAAGCTGAACGCCGTATGTAAGGTATTCGGTAATGGCGTCCTCTTCCGAAACATCGGGAAACATACGTCCGGAAACCGCAAGCGGAAGTCCGGCAAGAATATCCGGGCCTTCGTTATACACGAGAACGGTTCCGCGACCGGATATCTTCTGCTGAGCATATTTACCGAAAACGCCTGACTTCCATTCGGACAGCATTTTATTGAGCTCGTCGCGCCGAATTAAATTAGTCATAAATTACCTTTCTTTTTATCTCTCACGGTGGCACAGGGGCACAGAGAGAGTTTGTTAGTTGGGAATTGTATCCACATTTACTTTTCCTTACTTCCCCGTGCCTCCGTGCCCCAGTGAGAAATATTATTTACGAAACAGTAACAGAAAAAGTCAGTATAATCGGATTACCGGAAACGAGATTGATGGTATAAACAACTTCATAATTGCCGGTATCGGAAAACATAGCATTTTCACGGGTATCGGGAATGTGAATAAAGTTGTATCCGGTTTCGTCGAGCGACCAGTAATTATCGTTAATCGCTTCTTCCAAAAGAGTGGTTGTTTTGTCCACGGTAATATCGGTATGGCCGTTAACTGCCGTTCGAGTCACCGAACTCGACATAAGCGATTTGGTCGAGAGTTTAAACACGGTATAGGTGATCGAATCAATCTCCTCTTTCGTAAGAAGAACGTTCGTATTAGTATCAAAAATTCGGGCGCAGAACACGCCTGATTCATAACGTTGAATGATATCAGTCATACATTAATCTCCGTAAGTGATGTCCAGGTCCGCACGAATTGGGTAACGACGGACCACTTTTGTTTTACCGTTGTTTCAATTGCCGAGATCGAAATCGGCTGAATAACAGTGGAATAGTGAACGGCGCGAACAGTCCAGGCGGTGTCTTCGGCAGTAAGCGATGTTCCGTCTGACAGAATAAGACGATAGTAGTAATCGACGAACGGCTCGACCGTCGTATCATCGTAAACAGAATCAAACACATTTTCCGCAAGAGTTGACCAAACGGAAGAGTCCGTCTGTCGTCGCTGAATCGAAACGCCAAGATGATTAACCGCTGTCCATGAAAGGCGAATGGTAAATTGACTTATCGCCGTCGCTTTAAAATCAGGAATGGCAATATAATCATCGTCCTTTATAAACAGATTCCGAAAGGCGATTGTTTCGTGACCTGCTTCGTCGCGGGAACGGTACTGGACAAGATAAAGACCCGGCGTTTCGAAGTCAATATTATCAGTAATTTCA
>JAQVID010000464.1 GCA_028695865.1 Thermoguttaceae bacterium
AAAGCGGCGGCAAGCCTCCGCACTCCAAAAAGGTCCGCCCTGCGCGTTTTCGCCGCAATACGCACAGGGTAAAATAACAACCGCGTCTGTAAACGATTGCTTTTTACTTTATACTCTTACTTTGTGCTCTTGCTTCGTGGAAACTCTTTTTCCAGACGCTTTCGCCATTGGGCCTTGCGGTTTTGGGCCGCGTTCCTGCTCTCAATTCCCGCGTTGATTTTTCGCTCTTCACTCGTGATTTGATCGGACGAAACGAGCGGACGCGCAATCACTTTGAACCCGACCGGTTTTTCCGCGTCGGCGTTCGTTTTCTCCGCCGCGAACTTCTTCATGTCAACGGTCGCGTCGGCCGCTACGATACTCGTTTTGAGCGACGACTTGTCGGCGTTCATGTAATTGGAGTATCCGACAACCAGCGTCGAATAGAGAAGCGTACCGATTCCCAACGCCAAAAGAGTTTTCGTCACACGACTCGTCCCGCTCCATTCCTTCAGGGCAATTCCCCAAAGCGAACTAAAGACAATAATACTCGCCATGTGAAGTGTCCAACTTGAAAACTGGAAGTCGCCCATTTTCGTTTCGCCCATCGAATAGAAAAAGAACTGCATATACCAAGTCAGACCGGCAAGCATGCAGAAGCCGTAATTCCAGACCATATTGACGGTAGCAGGTTCACTTTCATGACCATCGGCATCGCGTTCGCGAACGGTGGGATTGAAGAACTGATACATTGTTTTGTTCTTGAGGGCAAGTATAACGCAACAAATACATTCCGTCGTGAATCCGCCGAGCAAAATAACACATAACTTTGGCAAACCGGACCATATATCGTCCGTACCGAAATATTTCGTTACTTCCGCCATTGGTTCCGCGGCGGTCATGCCATAAGCCATTCCGGCACTGAAAACACCGGCGACCGTCGCGGCAATGATTCCCTTGACGAAATTGAATTCCTTAATGGACTCCCGTTTCGCCTCGGCGGACATTTCGTGTTCTTTGGACATTCCGGCGGTTCCGGCCAGAATAATTCCCAGCGTGCAGATACCCAGTCCCAGAAGATTAACGATTCCCGCCTCCGTTCCAAGAATTTGAGTGGCAAAGGTTCCCTGAAAGATCGGCGGCATGAGTGAACCGAGCACCGTACAGTAGCCAAGCGAAACAGCCATACCGAGCGACATGCCAAGATATCGCATACTCAAACCGCAAGTCAGACCGCCGATTCCCCACATCATGCCGAAAATATAGGCCCATATCATGGCGCCGGGCTCAAGCGACCAGGTTGCCATCATGGTCGGAATCAGAGAATCTGTCAGCAGAAAGGCCAGGCACCAGGGAGCGAAAATCCAGCTCATAAATCCGGCGGCCAGCCAATAGACTTCCCAGGACCATTTGCGGACAAAAAGGAAAGGTAAATAAAAACTCCCGGAGGCAAATCCTCCGATCCAGTGGTACATGACCCCGATAAACACGTCAGGCACGTTCGTCTCCTTGATGGGATATACAGTGTTCGGTTGAATTTTTGTGCTTTTGCCGCCAGAAACACGCCGGCAAGTTCAGGCAAGTCGAAACTCGTCACATCCGTTCATTTTACCCGGCCGCGGGTCATTTTTCAATCGTCTGGGCGAAACTTTCGTTCTTTTTCCCCGATTTTCCCGCCAAAGCCGGCTCACGGTCTGATTAATTCCGTTTGGAAATTGTCTTGTCTTGAGGTGATGCTGTTGAGTTCGAGATACTCTCAAACAGGAGTGGTAACGATTGACGCCAAAAATTCCAATTGTGATCGCCGTCGCGAATGGTCAGTTGGACATCGCAACCGCGTTTCTTTAATTCGGCATACAAGAGGCGATTGGCTTGGGCGAACCGATCACTTTTTCCGCAATCCAAAAAGAAGCGGACATTGGTATTTTGCCCTGGACTCATTTTTTGAACCATCGGGAGAACCCAATTCATTTTCGGAAGAACTTTCGCGACGTCGTCCTGATGATTAAGCTTTCCGCACACGACTCCGTAACGACGGCAGAACTCCTGGTATTCAATGGCAAGGAGCTGTTCGTCTGTTCGAACCGAAGCACTCATGGCGTAACATAAACGAAACATTTCCGGATGATGAATCGCATAGAGCAAAGCGCCATGCCCCCCCATCGACAGACCCGCAATCGCCCGATTGTGCTTATCCGTCTTGCAACGATACGCTTTTTCGATGTGTGGAATCAGTTCGTTAAAGAAATAATCTTCATAACGACATGTTCCGTCGATACTGTTCATGTACCACGTAACTTCGGCGTCAGGAAGAACGATAATCATTTTATCGCTTTGTCGCCCTTTGAACCATTCGTCGGCGATTTTTTTAAGATTTCCCGACTGGGGATTAAGCCAGGTATTGTTGTCGTCACTCATTCCATGCAAAAGGTACAAGACAGGATAATCGTAACCCGTGGTCGGATAACCGACCGGCAGATATACGGAATACTTCATCGTCTTGCCGAGAATTTTGCTTTCGATCGAGAGGTCTTTACAAACGCGGCTTCCGGACGTTCCTTCCCGGGCAACGAGTTTCGATTTGACGTTTTCAAGCTTTTGAACGGCAAGGGCATTTTCCGGAAGAGCCTGATCTCCCAAAGCAGGCAGCAGGATATCCCAATAAAAGTTCAGAATATCCTGATAGCGTCCGCTGTCCGCCGTAGAGGCAATCACGGTATCTTTCTCCGGAATAACAACGACGAACTGACTGAACGCGCCGTCGCCGCGATAAATATTGTGACGGCAACGCCAAAACTGAAAGCAGTAGCCTTGTGCCCAGTCGCTGTCAGGATTGTTGCCGTTGGAAATCTGCCTGGATGTCGCCAGATTCACCCAATCGGCCGGAAGAAGCTGCTTGCCGTTCCATTTGCCTTTTTGCAAATAAAACTGGCCGAATTTCGCCATGTCTTCCGTCTTGATGAAAAGGCCGCTTCCTCCTTTATTGATACCCTGCGGACTGATTTCCCAGTAAGGATTTTCAATATGAAGCGGGTCGAAAAGACGCGGCTTAAGATAGTCGATCAACTTCTCCCCGGTCACTTTCTGCAAAATCGCTGAAACCATATAGGTACCAAGCGAATTATAACGGAAATGCGTCCCCGGCTCATACACAACCGGATGGGCAAGAAAAATCTTCGCCCAATCCTGATTGATTTTTTTGACCTGCCGGGGATCACGTGAAAGATTAAAAATATCGTGACGGGCTTCATCTTTGTGACCGCACGACATGGAGAGCAAATGTCGCACTTTCATCTTCTTGAGATTCTCCGAAAGCGTCTCGGGCAGGTCGCGCGGAAAGAAGTCGATGACCGGTGTATCAATATTGAGTTTCCCTTCCGCAACGGCAAACCCCGCGGCAGTAGACGTAAAACTCTTACTCATGGAATACATCGCGTGCTGTGTCTTGCCCGAATGAGGCGACCACCAGGCTTCCGCAATGACTTTTCCGTGCCGAACGATCATGACACTGTTCATGGAGTCAATTTCACGATCCATCGCGGAAAGCATATTGGCAATCGTTTCGGACGAAACACCTTGCGACTCGGCCGTGGCCCTCGAAAGAAAACCGTTTGAGTCGGACTGCCCGAAAAGCGACAAGGGACAAGAAAGAAAAATCGCAAGGCAAAAAGTTGTACACACTCGCGCCGTTGACAGGGAATTTCGCACGGTCGTCTCCTCATGGGGCTATTGGGATACTCGTTCGTAAAATCATTTGGGGAACACTCCACGGCAAAAAAAATTTTTTTTCGCATACGATCATCCCCTCAACCATAGTCTACACAAAAAAACAGTGAATGTCAATCGTTTTTCATTTGGCCGATCAACAGGTTT
>JAQVID010000465.1 GCA_028695865.1 Thermoguttaceae bacterium
GAAGGGCAGTATTTGGCACTGGGCGACAACAGCGGTTTGAGTCACGACAGCCGTCTCTGGGGGTCGGAAACCGTACCGCATTACGTGGATCGCAAGTATTTAATTGGCAAAGCGTTCTTTGTCTATTGGCCGCACGGGATACCGATTCCGGGCACGCGGGTTCCGCTGATTCCCAACGTGGGCAAGATGCGGCATATTGATTGATTCCGGGCAGGAAACGAACAGGCCCGCGCGGCAATTTTGTTACGTGGGCAAACACATCGTCTTTGTATTGTTAACATATTTCAGGAAAGAAAGACAATGCTTGATCGCAAGTTTATTTTGGAAAATCTTGACGCGGTAAAAGAGAACTGCCGCAACAGAAACGTGGTCGCTGATGTTGATCGGTTTGCCCAATTGGAGCTTACCCGTCGAGATCGTCAAAAGGAAGTGGAACGCTTGAATCAGGAAGCCAATGCCGTTTCCAAGTCAATTGGCAAGTCGGCAAGCGAGGCGGAAAAAGCTCAACGCATGGAGCAGGGCAGGTCTCTTCGCGAGCAGACCAACGCCATGCGTACCGAACTGGACTCTATCGAAAAAGAGTTGGACGAGATTCAGCGAAGCATTCCCAACATGGCGCATCCGGACGCCCCGATTGGCGATGACGATACGTCGAATTTGGAACGCGCCCTGGGCAAAACTCCCATCCCGAAATTCGATTTCGAACCGCTTGACCATGTGCAATTGGGGGAAAAGCTCGACCTGATCGATTTTGAAAGTGGTGCCCGGGTAGCGGGGGCCGGCTTTTATTTTCTTAAAAATGAGGCAGCCATTCTGGAACTTGCCTTGCAGCAGTACGCGATTGCCAAACTCGTGAAGGCCGGCTTTACACCCATGACGACTCCTGACCTGGCCAAGAACGAAATTCTTCAGGGAACCGGATATATTCCGCGGGGAAACGAAACGCAGATTTACTCGATTGAAAATACCGACCTGAGTCTGGTCGCCACAGCGGAAATTACGCTCGGTGGTCTTCTGGCCAATCAGGTCGTTGACGCGGAAAAACTTCCGCTCAAGCTTTGCGGAATCAGTCATTGTTTTCGCACGGAGGCCGGAGCGGCCGGTCGCGCTTCCCGCGGGTTGTATCGGGTTCATCAGTTCACGAAAGTCGAGATGTTTGCCTTTACGCTTCCGGAACAGAGCGAAGCGATGCACGGTCAACTGCTTGCCATGGAATGTGAAATTTTCGACGGGCTGAAAATTCCTTATCATGTAGTCGATACGGCGACAGGCGATCTGGGCGGTCCCGCGTGGCGCAAGTTTGATTTGGAAGCGTGGATGCCGGGGCGAAACGCTTACGGCGAAGTAACCAGTACGTCAAACTGCACCGATTATCAGGCGCGCAGGCTCAATGCCCGGTATCGGGTCAAGGGCGAGAAGGGAACGCGTTTCGTGCATACGCTTAACGGAACCGCCGTGGCGATTAGTCGGGCCATGGTTGCTCTCATGGAAGTTTTTCAACAGAAAGACGGTTCCATCGTCGTGCCGGAAGTGCTTCGTCCCTATACCGGATTTGAGGTAATCAAGCGCGATTGACGTTTCGCTGATGAGTTGTTTCAGCCGGTCCGGGCCTGACTTGTCGTTGGGCCCATAACGCCTTGGAGATTTCGATGGAACTGTTTGCATTATTGACCTTTTGGCATATCTGGTTTGCCATTCCGCTGGTCATTGCCTATTCTCTGGTGTACGCCGCGACGCGTCATGAGGAGATCAAGCCGATTTGTGGACATGCCGCCAGGTTTGCCGGCTGGCTTTTCCTCTTTTTGATCGTCGTTTATTTTGTCCTTTATTTTGTTACCTGATGGATTTACGATGAGCGATTCGCGCAAAGAAATTGTGAAATCACTGATTTTGGGATGTCTGGCGATTGTCCTGCTGGGACTGTGGTTGACATTTAAACCCAGTCCGCCGGAAGTCCGACCGGAGAACAAGGTTGGTCTCAAGCTTTTCCCTTCGTTTGAGAATCCGGCGATTCTGGGCCGAATCACCATAGTCAAACGGTTTGAAGGTCAGGATCGTCCGCGAACGATACGGCTTCAGGAACACGGTGGAACATGGTCGATCGTAAGCAGTCTGTCGTTTCCGGCCGGGAACGCGGATCAGATGGCGCGAGTGGTTACGCCCCTTTTGCGTTTGAGTGTTTTGGGAGTGCGTGATAAATTGGGCAACGACGCGGATGTTCGCAAGACCATCGCGTTTCATGCCGAATGCGGCGTGCTTGATCCGGGCGACGAGACGGTTTCCGACGGAGAGAATACCGGCATTCGTGTTACGCTTGGCGGCCATTCGGACGAGGTGTATGCCGACGCGGTGATCGGTCGTCGAGTGGAAGAAAGTTCGGCGGCGCGAGACGTTCGCTATGTTCGCGTTTTTGGCGACGAAACGGTTTACACGGCGGACTTTTCGGTCAAGAGCGACGAGCATGCCCAGGGCGAAGAGCAGACTTCGTTTGTTGATTCGCTTTCGGTTGACCCGCTCGACTGGATGAATCGGGATGTGCTTCGAATCAGTCGATGGGATATTCGCACCCTTGGGATTCATGATTATCCTTATGACGTCAAGGCGAAACAGGGAACATGTCGCGGTTATTTTGTTTTGAAGCAGGACCCGACGAATTCGACGCAGCGAGCCTGGTCGTGCGACCATTATCAGGAAGTTGACAAAAACGGCAAATACATTGCCCGGCCCGGTCTCAAGCCGGAAGAAATTGACAACGAGCGAATCAATACGGCGGCGGACACGCTTGCCCATTTGCAACTTACGGCAGTTGAACGTAAGTCGGATGAACTTGTCGCCGTATTGCGTCATGAGCAGAGTTTGCGGCAGTGGATGCAAACAGGCCAGACGCTTGCTTCGTTTGGTTTTGCGGCCGCGGAATACGATGTTCTCCATCCGCAAGGTACGGAGCCCTGTCTGGCCGGAGAAGGCGGTCAGTGCTATTTGACCATGAAAGACGGAGTGCAGTTGGTCCTTGTTTTTGGGGCGAAAAAAGATGCTTCGCGTTACCTGCTTGTTTGGGCGCGAGTGGACCCGGACGCGTCCAAGGAGCCGACTCTTCTGAAAAAACGGGAGGCGACGACCAAAATGTCTGTCGCAGAAAAAAACAAAATCGACGAAGAGAATAAGCGAACGGATTCGGAAAACGCGATTCGAAAGAGTGAGTATGAACTTGCCCGGTCGGAGGCAGCCAAAAGAGTCGCGGTTCTCAACGACCGTTTCGCTCCCTGGTTCTATCTTGTCGCCGAAGACCAGGCGAAGAACATTATGCTTCACAAGAGCGACATTGTTAAGTAATTCAATGTCAAAGTACGCAACACATAATAAAATGAATTGACAGACGTGATGGAACTTGGAACAAAATGAGTAATCTTGAACCGACTCCGATGATGAAGCAATACCTGGAGGCCAAACGCGACGCCGGGGACGCTTTGCTGTTGTTTCGCATGGGGGACTTTTACGAGTTGTTTTTTGACGATGCTCATACCGCGGCGTCGGCCTTGGGTATTGCCGTAACGACCCGGGACCGTAACAAAGGGGCCGACGCGACTCCCATGGCCGGCTTTCCTCATCATCAGCTTGAATCGTATTTGGCCAAGCTCATTTCATCCGGGTTCAAAGTTGCCGTCTGCGAACAGCTCGAAGACCCGAAGAAAACAAAAAACATCGTCAAGCGGAAAGTCATTCGCATCGTTACGCCGGGCACGGTTTTGGACGAAACGATACTTGATACGCGTCAGTCCAATTTTCTGGCGGCCATCGTGGCGTTGCCTGCCCGGGCAGCGTCGTCCGCAGAGTTTCTCAATGAAAAAA
>JAQVID010000466.1 GCA_028695865.1 Thermoguttaceae bacterium
TTCTTGAAAACGCAAATGAGCCGTCGAAGACGAGCAAATCCCCGTCGCGTTCAATGCGTTCCATTGAATCCCTGTTTTTGCAACAAAAAGAATGGCATCAAACACCTTCCTGTCGTCAACCCGTGGACGCCCTCCTTTGCTTGGATCTTTGCGCTCATGTTTCGGAATATATGCCTTTATCATTTCCCAAACTTCGTCCGACACCTGATATGGATTCTTCATAGGTTACTCCTTCCATGGTTTATCCTATATGTTTTATCGGAAAAAATGAGCAAATAATTTACGTTTTAGGATAGGTTCTTAAAACATGCCCAGGTTATCTATCCATTTCTGGATCAGTGGGAAACTTTATATTAAAAGAGAATAAGCTAAAAGCAATCAACAAGAAATACGAACTGGAGGGCTTATGCCTTCTGTCACGAAGAACCTCATACCACTGAGTTGCAAAATGACATAACGGTTACGACACCCCTGTTCCAAATACAGAACCGCAAGAATATTCTAAACAAACATTCTTTCCGATCACAATGCCATTCATGGAAGATGTCCACCCGCCAACGTCGCTCAATCAAAGGAACCTTGCGATACTCTAAGGGATATTTGTCTTACGGCCAAGTTGAGTGATTAACATTCTCTTTTTTTGATTTATAGATTCATTATGCAGATACTGTCTCTCCAATTTTGTTTTCATGGGATTACCATAAATCCACGCTCCAATTACCTCTAGTTTAATAAGCCTGCGCAATCCGCCAAGGCACAAAATCTCAAAATTTTGACAATCTATCGCTTTTATCCAAATTTTCTTCCAGTTTACTCTCTGATGGTTAAGCTGCGTAAAGAACCTTCCGTCAGGCGGGAAATTGCCGCAAAGCCCGTATAGGGAGCGAGTGAAACGAGCGCAATTAGGGAGTGAGTGGTTCGAACGAGTCCCAACACTCCCTAATTGCAGTCATGCAATTTCCTGATTCCGGTCGCGTATGACCTGCATTACGGGCTTTGTCTATCTTCACAAAACGAGCAAAAAATCACACCACCCTGTGGACGGCAGGCAAATTTTAATGTTTTTTGACAAACGGTCGCCCTGATTATTATAATGAGGCGTTCAGAACGTTATAGACGCCCGACAAAAACTTGAAAATGCTGCGGAGGAAAAAAATATTTCTACCGATTCAAAAAATTTTTGAAAACGAATATTGACACATGGCTTAATAACCGGTAGAATGATACTTGGTTGACTTACGATCGTCACAATGACAACAAAAACGTAACCATGTGGAGAAAAAATGCTAAACCGTTGTGCTGTTTCCGTTCTGATATTTATCGTTTTCGCCCTGAGTAACAATGCTTCATTCGGCCAAAAGCTCTATCTTTTCTCCGAAGGGGATGTCCACGACCAAAAGGTTGGTAAATGCGTATCGGCGGGGATCTTTGCGATTGCAGACAGTCTTAAGATGAATATGCCTTCGAACAGAATCGTTCAATACAACGATCTGAACGATAGCGAAGAGGGATCGTCGAGACGCTGGACTGGACCCGATATCTCGACTTCCTACAACGTTCATGACGACATTCTTGAAGCGATTGAGCATTGCCCGGCAGGATCAAACGATACGATTTTTTTCTATTGGTGCGGGCATGGAGCCTTCGACGAAGGCGGTCATTTTCTCTGGATGCCAAAAAATCGCGGTCAGCGGGCAATGAGACGTTCAGAAATTTTGAACGCGCTGAAACGTAAGAATCCGCGACTCGTCGTTTTTATCACGGAATCGTGCCATGTCATACAACCGTTTCCCGGTCAGGCATCGGCTCCATCGGCTCCATCCGCTCCGCCGTGCACAGAAGTGCCTCCTTTGTTTCAAACGCTGTTTTTCGAATATGCCGGAGTTGTCGACGTCAATTCGTCCAGCCCTGGTCAAAGCTCGGGGGCAAATGAGAATGGTGGTGGTCCCTTCACCTATTGTCTTTCCTCCATGTTCCAAAACATGAGTGACCAAACCTGGAGTTGGAAGGAAGTCTTCAATTCGATTGATTCAATCATATCGGAAAAATGCTCCGGTTCTGATTCCTCTATTCAAAAAGTCTACATTTGGTCTCTTCCAGAGGGTACAGGTCACCGTTCGGAAAGTCGGAAGAACGACTGGTCCAACGCGATTTACCAACCGGAAAACGGCGACAGAATCATTGCCGTCAATGAGATAAAAATAGGGAACGAAGCTGATTTCAGGTCCGCAATCCGAAACGCGAAGCCAAAAGTCGTCTTGACAATCATTGACCAAAGAACCGGTAACCGATATTATATGGTCACAAAACTTCTTCCCCAAGGATCACGCTCCCGACTGGGCATTTACGTTCAGGAAGACAACGGACCAGGCGTTGTCGTTACCGGTGTCCTGTCCGGAATGCCGGGCAGTCGCTGCCGGTTCCTCAACAATGGTGATACGAAACCGGTTGGCGGTCGCCAGAACAGCGACAACAGCGGCAACAGCAACTCCGGCGGATGGTCCGATGCGATTTATCAGCCGGAATACGGCGATAGAATCATTGAAGTCAACGGACGATCCATTAGCGGCGAAGCTGATTTTCGGCAAGCCGTTGCCCGTTCGCCCGATACCATTACGATGACGTTGATCGAACACGGCAATAATCGCTGTCACTTGAGGACGCAATTGTGGCCCCAGGGAAATGAGACCCGATTGGGTATCTACGTCGCTGATTCTTCCGCCGGAGGCGTTGTCGTCACCGGAGTCATGGCCGGTTCGCCCGGTATGCGGTGCCGTTACAAGTCGGAATGACGCCCTGTTTCCGCGTCGCAAGTGAATGAATCCTTCTTCAGACTCTTTTCTTTTGCTTCTGGAGAAGGTTTTATTCAGGTATCGAACCAAATGTATTTTTACTTAAATGCTGTATTTTACGCATTGTACCTATTTTACTATTATTGTTTTTGTGGTAGTACGGGAAAATTATAAAGATTTTTCTTAAAACGGTGGCCGCATGGTTGATTTTCCTTTTGGCGGTCTGTAAAATATTCATTTAAACGTTCGTAGAATCCCACAAGCCGCCAGCGTGGTGTCTGAGGCTGTCGTTTACAGTAATACTAATGAGGTTGTTCATGTCTCCTGACAATGATTATTCAACTTGGTCCGACGTGGCGATCATTGAAGCCTTGCGGGCAGGGTGCGCCGATGTTCGGAACTATGTTTACCTTCAATATGTCGTTACGGCGTTGAGATTTCCCCTGAACAGCAGAAGAATGAGTTCTTACTCGATCACGGACAACGATGTCTTCGTTGAGTTTTGGGAAAGACTTTATGCCGTTGACCCGAAAACCGGTGAAGACGGTTTCGCTTCTTTCCAACCAGGAGGGAATGCTCAGTATGAGTTCCAAAAATGGGTCTATGCCCAGGTGGATAACGTCATATCAAGTCTCGTATGGCATGAAACCAGAACGATAGTAAGAAACGATCCGTCTGCCCCTCCCATCGACGAGATTTCGCCGGATATAGCGCTGGACCATCTGGAAACCGCAGAAAAGAAAGCTTTTGTCCAGGAATGCTTCTCGGAACTATGGGAAAAAAATCCAATGCGTGCCTATGTCCTGTTGATGATGACGCAGTTCTCTTGTGCCCGAAAAGAGCAAAAGGAATCAGTCAGGGACAAGAAATATGTCGGCAAAAAGGTTACGTATGAGGACCTGGCGAACTTCCTTTATATTACCGTGGATGTAACCGTTCACGGTCAGAATATGAAAATTGGGATAATCAGGAATAAATTGGCGACGGGGCAGCGGTACCATGGAGATAATGGATGAGCGTTTGGGTCATGTAATCAAGCAGATTCCGGCCCTGC
>JAQVID010000467.1 GCA_028695865.1 Thermoguttaceae bacterium
CTCTGGCCATGACATCGTAAGGCTTGCTCGTTCGTAACGACTCATGTACCCAGCGGTAATAAACCATTGCACCGACCGGCCAAAGATTGATGGGAAACTCAGCCTTAACCCGAAGGAAGTCGCACCACTTCATCGTCCAATAATCGCTGTAATCGACCTTTTCCAAAAGCGAATCAATCAACTTGGCCCGCTTCCCTTTGTCCTGGTCCCGTAAAAAATTATACGTGTCCATGAACGACGGAGGATAACCTATCAGATCAAAGTAAACACGGCGGATAAAAACACTGTCCGAACAAAGCGGAGCAGGCTCCATGTTGTGCTTCTTCAATTCCGCAAACACTATCTTGTCGATTCCGTTCTTGACAACCGTCTTCTGATCCGTTTCAAAAAACTTCCAAAACTGCTTCGGATCAACTTCTTTCGGCTTGACCGCGGAAGGCGTGACCAATGCCCGCGCACTCACCGGATTCTTCCCTGTCGGCTGGGCAACTCCTTGACCACCGTACGACATGAAAAAAGCAAACGCCGCCAAAAAACATAATACCGATACTCTCGAAATTCGCAACGCCTCCGCAGCCTTGCTTGAACTCAACACGCCATGTACTTTCATATCTGAACTACCTCCTCCAATTGGGGACTCGTCAACATTGCTCGTATCGCAAACCAACCGACCTCTTTACAAATTTACTTGGGCGGGAAATCGGCCTGTCAACCCGGGATACACTCTATATAATATATTATTCTACTCGAACATAACTTCTTTTTCAACTCTTTCTTTGGCACTCTTCCATAAATTTCTAAAAAATTTTGTTTTTTTCCCTCCATAACCGCTTTACTTCACGTCACTTCCTTCTATTGACTGACCAAACTGAAATCAAGTAATACATACACTATTGCCAATTCGTTGCTCCTGGAGGGGATTTCTTGCAATAAATCCCAAAAAAAGAGGGTTTATGATATAATATTACACTATCTACAACATTTATCTACAGCGCAACACCATACAAAACAAACTCGAACCGAAAGAAAAATTACATACTTATTATATATGAGTCAACCGTTAGCCGACTGATCGCTCTTCCAGATTCCACTGGTAGATTGCGCAAAGAAACATGTCCGGATCAGTTCCCGCCTGGGGAATTCCGGCAGTCTGCATTAAGCGGTAAGCCAAAGGGGCCGAGATTTCCGCCCGGCGCTGGGGAGTAAGAGCCGTTCGCCGATGAACATAAAGACCAAGCGCCTTCGCCAAGTCTTCCGAGACGGAAAACGTCACCGGAATACTCTTCACCAACTTCATGAATTCAGGACCTTCAAAATGAATCAGTTCTCGTCCCCGGTCTTCCTGATCGTTAAAAACAACGATCGTGCCGGCGGCCACATCACCCAGTCGCATGAATCGGTCGTTCGAGAGCATGACCAGAACCGTAATCGGTCCCAACGCGATGTCCGCCATTCGAACGACATTCCGCAGAAGAGACTGAAGCATACTCACTGGAAGACCATCCAAGGTAATTGTCCGAAGATGAAACATGACCTTGGCAAGCGTTCGACCATTAAACCACGCTTCACAAAACGCCATACCAAACCAGAACAGAACAAAATAGGCAATAATGATAAAACACAGACTGAAGTTCTCAATGATGGAAGCGGTCTCTACGTCCACATACGAACACACACGGGCCACAGACATCACGACAAGAATATAAAAAACAAGAAACATCGCGTGCATGAAGATCATATCAAAAAGAAAAGCAAACATGCGAACAAACGGGCCCGCAAGCCGATAAGAAAACCGGATATTCTCCGGCGTCACAATATCGACCAGCGTGTCAAGTTCCGTTTGTTGATTGTATGGCTCGTGTCTCATAAAAGACAGTATAGTCGCTCAGAAACGCACTGTCAAGCTACAGATTCCTCCAAAACGGCTTTTCGAAACTTTTTCCTGATTGCCCCCCATTGTTTGGTCAAGTTTTCAAAAATGTCCGGCGTTTCATACCGGGCAACATCACCACCATCGGGCATCGGACCAATCAAACCACGGAAGATCGGCATCCCTCGCAATCGCAGATCGGTACTGCAATCCTCGGTTCCAATTTGGGTATGACGGCTTGTTAATTCCTCTTCCGTCGAATAATCCTTAACGCGAATCTCTCCATGGGCTCCTCGGGCAACAACGCGATAGGTCATAAAATCTCCTTTATCTGTCACATTTACGCTTTTTTGACACACCACAACACTTGGCCGATGCCGTCTTGACCGCGGCCAAAACAGTATCAACCCGTTGACTCGTCTCAATCCCGAAGATCGGTACGACAACCGGCGCGAAAATCGGATTGAGTCACGGCTGCCAACAAACCTAAGGATAGGAGACGAATACAAAAAGGCTTCGCAAACGGTATGCTTTTCCTGTTTGGCCGCAACAGCCCAGAGATGCTGCTTCAGGTAATCCATCCATACGGTCTGCTCCGTGAACTTTTGGCTTGCGAAAACGTAAAACCAACCGGCAGCGTTTGCCGTCACAACGCCACGCCCCAATCCTTGAACCATTTGAACGAAGAATCGCTTTTTTAAAACTCTGCGTACCAGTCTTGCAAGACGCTAACGATCATCACGACCGTCCCAATCGCAAAAAAGCATTGCTCTGGTCGTTTTTTGTGCTGCGCGTTCTGAATATTTCCTGTTTTCCGCAGGGAAACAGCGAAGTGAATCAGGGAAACAGGAAGCGCCCATCGTAAAAAAACGCTCTCGGGCAGGCAATCACTTGAAACCGCCTTTCAGATATATTATAATAAAAATTCAGGCCTGACGGAAAGGGGAAACAGAAATTTCCGCCGTCGGGCAGTTCTCCAGGTTTTTCCCCCCCTACCCTTTTGAAAGGATTTGATCATGACAAAGAAGCAAAGCAGACGTCGTTTTTTGACCGACAGTTCCTTGATTGCCGGTACCCTTTTGGCCGCGAGCCAAACGCAGGCTCTTGTCCAGGCGGCAACCAATGCCGCGCCCGGTACACTTCGCGTCGGGGCTTATGTGATGGACGTAACACCGCCGACTTTCCCCATTGCCGTCAATGGTTATTTCAGTCCCCGATATTTTGAAAAAGCAAACGATCCGACTTGTGCCCGGGTTATTATGGTCGACGATGGCAAGGAGCAATTTGTCTTCATGACGCTCGACGTCTGCCTTTTCCCGACCTCGTTCTCCGACAAGATCAAAGACCTGGCCGCCAAAAAGACCGGTATTGCCAAAGAGCGAATCTCGATTTCGGCGACGCACACCCATTTCGGTCCCGGCTTGTTCGGTGAAGTCTATACCAAGTACAACGCGAAATATATTGAGTGGTTGATCGAAAAGTCTGCCGATGCCATTGCCAAGGCAAAAGCCAATGCGCAACCGGCGAAATTCGGATGGACCACCGCACGGGAAGAGCGTCATGTCTTTTGCCGCCGTTTCCTCATGAAGCCGGGCACAGCTTGGGACGAGCCGGGCGAATTCGTCGATGCCCCGCGCAATCTGGCCCAAATGAACCCCGGTAAAGCCAATCCGAATTCGATCTCTCGTACCGGCGTTCCGGACCAGACAATTTATATCCTCGCTTTTGAAACGCTTGCCGGCAGACCGCTTGCCCTGTTGGCGAATTATTCAACCCATTACGCCGGGGAACCACAGGCACTGTCGGCCGATTATTTTGGTGTTTTCGCAAAACGCATTAAGGAAATGCTCGGGGCGGACGATAAGTTTGTCGCCATGATGACCAACGGGACCAGTGGTGATACAAACTGCATCGACTTTCTGGACAAGGACCAGCCGAAGTTCAATTTTGAGATCGTGGGCGAGCATGTC
>JAQVID010000468.1 GCA_028695865.1 Thermoguttaceae bacterium
CAGAATATTTACACTCCGGAATTGACGCTTCCCGATTTTGGAATTCCTCCGTTCGTGCTCAACAGAAATTGCCGCAATACCAGGCGAATTTTCGACGTGATCGAACCGTACCAAACAATCGGTGCCGAGGCAATGGACAGTGCGCCGCTTGGGAGTGATGTGCGCATTTTACGCGGTGATTGTCGTAAAAATCTTGAGGCCGAACTTACACGGCTTGTTACACAAGAGCAGGTTTCTCTGGCAGATATTGTGATACTCGGCGGCCATTCCATGGCCAATACATGGCCCGGGGCCAAACCTGGTGTTGGACGTTTTCGCATTGTCAATCACGAAGCGGTATCCAGTCGAAACGAAGTCGCCTATTATACCTACATGAAGTACAAAGGCTGTGAGTCGAAAGTCGTTATTCTTTTTGAAGTGTCCGACGACGATCCCCGCTGGCAGGATACTCGCGGAAAGTATACCGCGATGAGCAGAGCTGTTCATCAGCTGATCATCCTCCAGAAAAAGTGAAACCGCCATGGGAGATTTAATCGCGAATGTCAAAGAAACTTTCGGAAATGACGCTTCAGGAACTGTGGCAACTTTTTCCCATTGTGCTCTGTGCGCCCAACGGGCAGTGGGCTTTGTGGTTTCAGGAGGAGTGTCAAATACTTAAAAGCATATTGCCGGGCAATGTCCAAATACACCATATCGGGAGCACGGCCGTTCCCGGGATTTGGGTAAAGCCGATTGTTGATATACTCGTTGAAGCGTCGTCCAATGACTTTTCAGCGATTGAGCGTGCTCTTGGTCAAAATGCTTATTTGCGTATGAACGCGGAAGCTTTTCGCCGCGATTACAATAAAGGATATACCGAAGACGGATTTGCCGAACGCGTGTTTCATTTGCATTTAAGGACGAATGGCGACCATGACGAACTTTATTTTCGCGATTATTTGAGAGCCTGTCCGGGAATTGCCTTGGAATACGAAAAACTTAAAATGTCGCTTTGGAAACTTTTTGAGCATGATCGCGATGGTTATACCAACGCGAAAACGGAGTTCGTTCGTTTGTATACAGATCACGCAAAACGATTGTATGGTAAAAAGAGCTGGTAACCGTTCATTCACGGGAATGATCGGAATCGCCGGATCGCCGGGGTTCGCAAACGACACGTCGTTTATGCGCATAATACCGTATTTGACAAATTTCCCGCTTCCCGAGGCAAAGTTCTTTTGTGTTTTGCCGTGTAGAAGCTCTCTATTTTCTGTATTCTGCATGGTGTCCCCCAAGTTCTCTGTGTTCTATGTGATATCCCCAGGTTCACTCCAGGTTCGCGGTCGTGTCTGCGTAATACTGTTGCGAATCTGTTCGCCGGACAAAACAGTGCGTTTTATTTATTTGCGTCACGCTGATTGGTCATTCGGTAAATCCAGAAAGAGTTTGGCGGCGGCAGCAAGTCTTTAGTCGCTGGTTTACGTAACGTATTATGATATGTGTGTCGTTCTATAAATTTTCTTTTTCACAAAAAATTTCTAAAAAGTCGGGTTTTTGCCGAACATGTCTTGAAATATTCATTCGATTAGGGGATAATAAAGGAGAGGTAGTTGAAAGTATCTGCCCGGCAAGTCTTTTCCCGGGCAGTGTATAAGGTTCCCTCGATTATTTATGTATCAATGTTCTGCGTCGATTGTCATAACCTGCCACGACGCAATTGTTCCATCGGCGGAAAGTCGGTGTGATCAAGCGGGAGATGTTGCGGTGCCCCCTTTGCCGTGAGGTTCCCGCCGAATTGGATTTGCCCCCAGTGCAAGAACGAAGGAGTATATAATTATTATGACACGAACTTTGGTTCTGGTTTTTCTCTTTTTGCTGTTTGCGGCCGGACCTGTCCCGGCGGATGGATATAAAGGACCTGTCGAATTGATCCCTTCGAGCGATTCCCAATCGTTGTACGTTTTGAATCGGGACGCGCGCGAGATTGCGATTGTGTCGATCGGCGAACAAAAAGTCACACGAACAATCGCTCTACCGCTTGTTCCCAATTCGATGGTACTTGCTCCGGACGGCAAAACGCTCTACGTGGGAGCCGGCGACTATCAAGGTAAAATCCTGATTGTTGACGTGGGAGCCGGCAAAGTATCCGGCGAGATTCCTTCAGGTCACACGCCTTGCGGACTGGTCGTTTCGCCCGATGGCAAGACGGTTTACGCGTGCTTGCGATTCGATACATGTGTTGCGCAGTATGACGTGTCCACCAGGAAGGAGCAGCGACGTTTTAGCGCTCTGCACGAACCGATTAACTCGGTGATCACGAAGGACGGTACAAAAATCTATGTCGCCAATTTCCTGCCGCACGATCCGTCTGATGGTGCTGATGTCGCCGCGGAAATCACGGCCATTGATCTGACCAGTGGCAAGTCGAAAAACATTCGTCTTCCCAACGGCAGTTCCAGCATGCACGGAATATTTTTGTCGCCGGACGGAAAATATGTTTATACGACGGCCATTCTTGCCCGATATCAGCTTCCGACTTCGCAGCTGGAGCGTGGCTGGATGAATACGAATGGATTCAGTATCATTGACGCGGCCAAGAGCGAATTTGTCAATACGGTTCTTTTGGACGATGTTGATTTGGGAGCGGCCAATCCGTGGCCCATCGCCAGTTCGCCGGACGGCAAAAGGGTTTATGTCGGACTGGCCGGAACGCATGAATTGTGCATTGTCGAAATGGATAAGGCTCTGGAGAAACTTGCCTCGCTTCCGAAAGACGAAGCACAAGCCAAGGCAACCGGAGCGAATGTCTCCAAGACAGCGGAGAATGTTCCTCAGGATTTAGCGTTTCTCGTGGGTATGAAAAAGCGGGTACGTTTGAACGGCAAAGGTCCGCGGTCGCTTGCCGTCGTTGGAACGAAAGTTTATATTGGCATGTACTTCGACGATACAATAGTCGTTGTTGATACCAAATCGCGGCGAACCAAGGCGAAAGAATTCGTCGCGCTTGGCCCCAAACCGGTTATGACCCCGGAACGATTGGGAGAACTGCATTGGCACGACGCGACTCTTTGTTTTCAGTATTGGCAAAGTTGCGCAAGCTGTCATCCGGATGCCCGAACCGATGCGCTCAATTGGGACTTGCTCAACGATGGAATTGGTAATCCGAAAAACGCCAAGAGTATGCTTTTTTCCATGAAGACTCACCCGGCCATGTGGCATGGAGTTCGCGAGACGGGGCAATACGTGATTCGCACCGGTTTTAAGTTCATTTTGTTCGCGGTCCGTCCTGAAAATGAATACAAGGAAATCGAAGCTTATCTGTCGGCCATGAAGCCGTTGCCGAGTCCGCGTCTGGTCAACGGCAAGTTGAGCGAGTCTGCCCAGCGGGGGAAAAAGCTTTTCGAAAGCGAGCGGTTGGCGTGTACCAAATGCCATATGGGCGAATATTTGACAGACATGAAGATGCACGATGTTGGTTCCCGGGCAAGTTACGACCAAATGGATAATTTTGTTACTCCAACACTGCGTGAAGTTTGGCGAACCTCGCCTTATATGCACGATGGTCGATACATCAACATGAAAGACGTTTTCAAAGAGGGCTGCCACGGGGATGTCTTTGGTGATGTCGCCAACCTGAACGACAAAGAACTGGACGATCTTGTCGAATATATCCTGTCGCTTTAATCGTTTGACGATTTTGCCAAGGCGTGGAAAATAATTGCTTTGTTGAACGCCGGAGAAGAATGAGAAATATATTGATGAGTAACCGACTGATTTCGTTTTTTCTTTTTGTTGTGGTTTTGTTGTCTGTGCATTCTTTGTTTGGGCAAAATAACGATGCGCCCGCTCCTGACGGCTGG
>JAQVID010000469.1 GCA_028695865.1 Thermoguttaceae bacterium
GGACATGGTCGGACTTTGTGATATCGATTCGCAAACGCTCGAACTTGCGCAAAAGCGCTATGCCGATCGGGCACCCAAAGCAACGCTTGAAAAAGATTTTCGCAAGTTCCTCGATCGTACGGATGTCGACGCCGTTGTGTTCGCAACGCCGGACCACTGGCACGCGTTCCAGACCATCGAAGGCTGCAAGGCCGGCAAAGACATTTACTGCGAAAAACCGGTTAGCTCAACCATCAAAGAAGGTCGCATGATGGTTCAAGCCGCGAGAAAATACAAAAGAGTTGTACAAGTCGGGATTCATCGTCGCAGTTCACCTCTGTATCGCGAATTGGCCAAAGGCAATATGGAAGACATGATCGGTCAAATCGCGTGCGCTCGAACTGGTTACACAAGTAATATGTATCCAAGCGGAATGGGCAAGGCCAAACCGGTGGCTCCTCCGGCAACCCTCGATTGGGACTTGTGGGTCGGCCCCAAACCGGAACAACCGTTCCAGGAAAACATCGCTCCGTACAAGTTCCGCTGGTGGATTTCCTATTGCTCCCAGATCGCCAATCAGGGCGTACACGCAATTGACGCTCTTCGTTGGTTGCTTCGCGAAAAAGCACCGGTTGCTGTATGTGCCATGGGCGGTAAATATATTGTTGATGATGACCGAACCATTCCGGACACAATGGAATCGATATTCGAATTCGCCGATGGTCGTATCGTAACCTTCACCGACCTTGAGTCAAGCGGTAATCCGATCTTCGCAACGGACGAAAATTATCGTCAGTTCGGAACGCTCGAACTTCGTGGAACCAACGGAACTTTCTATTCGTACGATAACCGCTATGTGATTAAGCCGGAACGCGGTGGTCAATTCCAGGATCACAAGCCGCGTATGAAAGAAGTCTCCTATACCATCGATGGAAAAGCCGAAGGCAATACTGATCTGACGGCTCGTCATGCGCAGAACTTTCTCGATTGCATACGTACCCGGGAAAAACCGAATTGCGATATCGAAGACGGGCATCGCAGTACTTCCATGGCTCTCATGGCAAACATTTCCCTGACGGTGAAGAAACGACTCAGTTGGGACCCCGAAAAAGAAGAATTCATTGATTGCCCGCAGGCCAATGCGATGCTCTTCTATGAGTACCGCGCTCCCTGGAAACTTGAACTGTAACAGGGTACAACGGAACCGCGAAGTGATTTGACGAAGCCAACTTTCGCGGACAATATAACAGGGGGACGGCAGGTGAGCAAAGTCCCCTGTTGACTGTATGGAAAGTGCTGCGCCGTTGGGATTGTGAGAAAGCGTATCACTCCAAAACTTGTCCTCTTCGCGGAACGTGAAAGCAGAGTGACGCGATTAAGATTAAAACAGCGTTTGTAAGAGTAAGCGTAAGTGCAAGAGTAAGTGTAAGCGTAAGTGCAAGAGTAAGTGTAAGAGTAAGTGTAAGAGTAAGTGTAAGAGTAAGTGTAAGAGTAAGCGTAAGTGCAAGAGTAAGCGTAAGTGTAAGAGTATGAGTAAAAGCCAAGTTCCCGCTTCCAGGCCGCCAGGTCGATGCGGGAGCTTTTCTCCCGCGTCTGACCTTTTTTGCACAATGAAACGCTGGAGCAGACTCAAGGCATATCGGTCGATCCACGGAACAAACCATTGACGTCCATCCACGTATTGAATCGATTCCAATCGTCTTCAGACAGCTTGCAACCATAATGCCCTTTACCGTCTTTTCCTTCAAGAATACTCGTTAAAGGAGAAACGCGGGAACCATACCGATTTGGCATGGAATACGGTTCACCATTATTCTTGGGTGCTCCCCAATACGTAATGAGAACATGTTTTGAAAGTTCATTATACGAACGGGTAAATCGACCTTGAGGTTCACCGGTCAGAATAACTTTGCCTTCGGCCTTTTCTGCGCAATGACATTCAACGCAACTGCGGTCGAGTATCGGCTGAATCAGTTTTGGATAGGAAAACGGATTGCTTCCTTCCGGGCCGGGCTTGAGCTGCGCAGACTCCTTTTTTCGTGACGCAATTGTTACCGCGGACGGAACCGCGGACATACGGTCCTCATGACAACCGGTACAACTGGCCGTCTCGCCCGGCTGAAGATAAACGAGGCTTCTCATGCCCTGTATCATACGCCCTTTTTCGTCCAACGCCTGAAACAGAACAGGTGTTTCGGCCGGGACTTCAAACGCGGCGGAACCGTCTTCTTCGACCGGAACTGTTCCGAGTACCCGCTTGCCCGGGGCCGCAAGCGCCGCTCCTACCGGTGGTTGATCCGCGTTCGGCGTCGTCTTCAACATGACTTCAACGATACGAAGCGAACGAACCTTGTCCAAAATTTTGCCCGGCGCACTTTCGTAAATGTTTTGAATGAAGTATCGGCCCGTCTTCGGAGCGGTTGCCCGGTCCGGAAGAGTCGATTGATACGCTGCCGGCACCGGTCGCGAAACCAGAGGTCTGGCCCAAAGACTTGATATGTTCGGGTCACGATAAATCAGTTCCCGATTGCCAAATACGTCGCAGAAATAAATACCAAACTGATTCGGAATATTCGGTCCCGCTTCTCCGGTCAACGTATCGAAACTGTAAGAGGCCATAAAATATTTTTCGGAAAACGGCCAGGGCGACTTAAAGCAATGAACCGGCCAGCGACGAGCTTCTTCGGAATCGGCCAGCGTCTTTCGTTCGGCAGGCATTGACGCTTTCCAGAATTTTTGGTGCTCTGTATCGAATTGAGTCACAGTCGGCAAGCGGGGAATAAGCGGCAATGGAACTTCGCCTTCCGGATAGAGTACTTCAGGCGTAATACGAGTGACCGGTACCGGACCGTCCACTCCTTGAGTATGATCAATTCGAATCACGCAGCCGGCGCTCATGCCGTGATGAGGTCCCGCAATGGCCATGACCTTGTTCGAATCAGGAATGGCCCGAGTTTCCCAAATACCACATGGATTGAACGTATTATTGCCGTAAAAAGCGCGGACATCCGTTCCATCCTGACGCGTGGACCACAAATTCTGATAATGCACGGCATTGCGATCGACGTAATCCCAACGGGTATAAACGATTCGCCCATCGTTCATGAGCGAAGGGTCCCATTCGTTGGTTTCATGGAACGAAATGAGGTGTGGGTTCTTCCCATCGCCTTTCATGCGACATAAAGTATAAACATAGCAGGGACCGCCACCGCAACGATGAAAACCACCCCGCCGGGTCGAGATGAAGATGATATCACTATCCGGCAAGCAAAGCGGCGAAAAATCGTCGAAGTCGCCCCGGGTAATCTGTTTGGCGTTCGATCCATTGGCATCAATGGTCCACAAATGATATCGTCGCAACATGGTCTCCGGATCGCGCCACGTGCGCGGAGTGGTCTTCGCTTCACAAAACGCGAACCAGATTGTCTTGCCATCGAACGATAGTTCAGGCGTCATGAAATTACCGACCGGCATCTCTGTGCTAATACATTTCGTTTTCATGGAACTGCCCGGCTTCTCCAGAACAAACAGACCTCCGCCTGGCCGCGCCGCGTAACCGTAGACCTGCGTCAACTGATGACTCATGACACTCGGCGCATGCTTGACAAACAGAAGCGGCTCCCGAACAAACAGAGGATTAGCAAGAAGAATATCCCGTTTAAGGCGGTGCATGTCGCACCACAGTTTTTCCCAATCGTTCTCCGGGACACCGGATTTTGCGGACATTGCGTCGAAACGTTTTTCCAATTCGGCCCATCGCGTTTTATGCTCAGCGTGCTTTTTCGCGTC
The DNA here is from genome assembly GCA_028695865.1 of Thermoguttaceae bacterium. GTDB lineage: Bacteria > Planctomycetota > Planctomycetia > Pirellulales > Thermoguttaceae > JAUNBG01. The sequence goes on from JAQVID010000469.1 coordinate 3,769, forward strand.
GGCGGTTTCCTCACAATCTTCAAGCAATGCCCTGCCTTGCGGAAGCCGTTTCTCCAATGCCTGT
>JAQVID010000470.1 GCA_028695865.1 Thermoguttaceae bacterium
AAAAATGTTTTCAGCAACAGAGCTTTCTTGAGAGCCAAGCAAATTCACTCGGGCACCGGTACCAAGATCAATTTCATTGGCACCCGTTTTTCGCGGCGTTTTTACCGACTCCACTGTGGCATCGTCCGTAATACCGGTAACATTACCGTATTGAGCAAGACTGAACAACGGCGTTGAGTTCAAGTCGCTCTTGGTGAATAAATCGCTGCCTTCCGTATTCGAGTCGGGAAAATCATTTTCTTCGGCAACACCATGATGAATGAGCCAGCGTTCGCAAACGCGAACAACTTCCGCGGCCGACCGAAAGCGGTTTTCCGGCTTCTTCTCCATCATGTGCGTGCAGATGCGAACCAGGTCGTCCGGAGCGTCCGGACGGTCTTTGAAAATAGACGCCGGGGTTTCCTTTTGATGGGCCATGAGCCGTTGCGAAATGGTCCCGAACGGAAACGGCGGGTGCCCGGTAAGACAAAAATAAAGCGTTGCCCCAAGGCTGTAAATATCGGCCCTGCCGTCTATTTTCGAGCTGTTAATCGCCTGCTCCGGCGCGAGGTAATCGGCCGTGCCAATGATCTTTCCTTCGTCAACGGCCGATTGCGTCATTTGAGGGAGTGCCGCTTCGTCAAGCATGGCCAAACCAAGATCGAGAATTTTCAAAATTCCCAAATCGTTGACAAGCAGATTTTCCGGCTTGATATCGCGGTGAAAGACTCCAACGCGGTGCGCGTGCATCAAGCCAAGCGCGGCTTGTCGAACATAGACCACTGCGTCTTCATAGGCAAGCGGACCTTCTTTTTCAACGAGTTGTTTGAGATTGACCCCTTCGAAATACTCCATGACAATATAATGAATGTCGTCGAGTTGGTCAATGTCGTAAGCGCGAACAATATTGGGATGATCAAGTGTGGCAATGGCTTGCGCTTCCTGCACGAAATGAATCAGATAAGCCGAATTGGCAAGTTTCTTTTTCGGCAAAACCTTAATGGCAACACGGCGGTGCATCACCGTATGTTCAGCCAAATAGACAGTACTCATGCCGCCGGTACCCAAATGACCAAGAATACGGTACTTGCGCAAATAGAAACCTTTATATTTGCGTTTCATGAGTTGTCGCACATGCCAATTTGTAATGAGTCCCTTATTGACCAATTCGAGCGCAACGGAATCGGCGTCCTTGATTCTTTCCGTATTCTCGTCCTGGCGTATATGGTCAATAGCGGTGTCGAGTTGCTCCGAAGGAACAAGATCACTTCGTCTCAAATAGTCAAGGAATTCGTCGGTGGTAAGTTTTGGCATAATACGACCTGATAATCATTCGAGGACAGGGAAAAGACAGCATTGAGGTTATTCTTCCGGGGCGAAACCACCGAAAAGCGAAGTCCCGAACGGGCCTTTGCGATTCGTGAATCCGGATCGGACATCGTCCATTTCGACGACACGCAGAGCACTGGAAAACGTCGCGTCGGCGTAATCGGCATAGTGCACGATTAAGGCTTCCAGCGACATGGGAAGTCGCGGCGTGCCCCAATCGGGAAATCGGGAATGAGACAGAACGATATGTTCAAGTTGCAATTGCGTTTGATGATTGAGTTCAACCAGCGGTCCAAATTGACGAACCAGATCGCGGCCCAAAATAAAATGCCCAATCAATTCGCCTTCCGTCGTATGTTTGGGCATAATCGGAACGGATTCCATCTCGTCGAGTTTGCCCAGGTCGTGCATAATCGCTCCTGCAACGACCAAGGGCTTGGAAATGTTCTTTTTTTGTTCGGGATAAAACTGCTGAAAATGATCGACCAATTGAATGGCAATTTTCGTCACAGACAAAGTGTGCTCCAGAAGCCCGCCCGGATAGGAATGATGATGGATGCGTGAGGCGGCCGTATCGCACAGTTGTGTTCGTTTGTCCTTAAAAACACGCTGAACGAGTGCCAAAAGCGGACTCTTCACGATATGATTTCGCGCAAGGAGCAATATTTCATCAAGCAGGATTTCCGGAGCAATTCGCGACGAAGGTCGGCATTCGCGGGGATCAAAACCGTCAAAACGATCCTGTTCATTTGTTTCCCGAATACGGTGAATTTCCACTCGGGGACCGTAGCTCGTCTCGCGGTATACCGTCCTGATTTTGTAAAATTGGCCTACTGTCCAATGATCACGGCAATCGCGGAAAAAGGAACTGTCGTTCCAGATGAGGCATTGAGCGTCCCGGTGCAGGTCGCGAAAAATCAGTTTAAAAAACGTTTTACCTTCGCGCGAACGCGACTCTTCTTTCGCGGCCAAAACGACAAAGCAGTCGCCGTCCTGACCATTGGTCATTTTGGAAAGGGGGATAAGTTTCGTGTTTTTATTCATAATCGCACTGCTCAAGGGTCTAAAACGTTGGAGTCGGGTCAAATAAAGCGGCGATCAGAACCGGATATCAGCGAATTTTTGCTAAAGAAAACGTGATAATCGGTCCAAAGCATCATAACATGCTTATATTATAATCTGTTTGGCCGGAAAAATCCAGTTTTTTTGCAAAAAAAAACGTTCTCTTGTTCTATTCGGACACACAAAGAGGTATAATTTCAATATTGATCGTATTTCGTCACGCGGATTTCTCCTTGCAGGCAAATCAATGGCACCCAAACGCAGAAAACTGATTCCAAAAACAGTTCAAAACGCGCCAGAACAACAGCATTATCTGGTTTCGTTTTGTGATTACATTCGCAACGAATGCCTTTTGGCCGAGAATACATGTGCCGCTTATCGGAGGGATTTGGAGCGATTTTACGTGTGGTTGGGAGACCGGGCAATTCGTGAACTCCGTATTCAAGAGCTTTCCGACTACGCCGCCTGGCTTCATGAAAAGAATTTGGCTCCGGCGTCTTTGGCAAGGCACATTGTTTCGTTACGTGTTTTTTTCCGTTTTTTGCAATTGGAAGGTTTCATTACAACAAATCAGGCGGAACTGCTCGGCAGTCAAAAACTTTGGGACCGCATGCCGTCTGTGATGTCGCCCGGTCAGGTCGACCAATTACTGCGGTGTCCGACGCCGGAAAAAGACCGACTCTGGATTCGTGATCGTGCCCTGCTCGAAATGTATTACGCCACCGGAGCCCGGGCATCGGAAATAACCGAATTGAAACTGCACGACGTGCACCTGGACGGTCCTTACTGCCGATTCACAGGCAAAGGGAATAAGCAGCGTGACGTGCCACTGGGCGAGCAGGCCATTGCCGCGTTCGAACTCTGGATGAATGACCAACGGCCTGCGCTGATTGAACACATGGAAAAGAAAAAACGCAAGGCGAAGGTCTCCACGGAAACGACGGCCCCGGTTGATCGAAAACGGCTTTTGGGTACAACGGACTACGCGTTTTTTTCGTCGCATGGTCTTCCCATGAAACGTGGTGCCATTTGGGAATTGGTCAAAAAGTATGCGCTTCGAATTGGGGCACCGTCGGATATTAGTCCACATTCGCTTCGTCACAGTTTCGCAACACATATGCTCGCGGGCGGTGCCGATATTCGTCAGGTCCAGGTCCTGCTGGGACATGCCGCCATAACGACGACAGAAATTTATACGCATGTCGATTTAACTGCACTTAAAGAACTTCATAAAAAACTTCATCCACGAGGATAATCACAAAGGAGTCGGGCCATGTTGACTTTTTGGGCAAACGTTCGGGAAGCGGATATTGAACATTACGCAAGGTCCCTTGTTCTTCCTGCGTTCATGTCGCATTTGCGAATGGACCCGTTTTCGCTTTCGCAACAACAGCACAACGCGGACGGCCGTGAACCGCTTGTCGTACTCTATTCGGGTGATGGCCGTCTCGAAGAAATTCTA
>JAQVID010000471.1 GCA_028695865.1 Thermoguttaceae bacterium
TGCTCTTCCGATCTGACAAGACGCATTCTCTTCCGCGACCGGCTTGTCCACGGTGACCGGCTTGCCCACGGCAACCGGCTTATCCGCGACAACCGGCTTATCCGCGACAACCGGCTTGTCCGCGGCAACCGGCTTGTCCGCGACAACCGGCTTGTCCGCGACAACAGACGCCTGAACAACCGCTTTCTCTACGGTCGCGTCAGCCGGAACGCTGCCGCTCATGTCGTCAAGCACGAGCCGGACAAGTCGATCCAGATCAATCTGCAATCCTTGCGTCGCGTTCATGCTTGCTCTTCTTTCTTGCGTCTGTCAATAATACCAATAACGGCCCAGCGAGCCGGCGTTTTTCGCGTTCCGATTATTTCGTTTCCGGTAAAGGAACCGTCGCTGGAAATCAGAACGAGATCACCGACTCCTGCCCCCAATTTATCGAATACGATCATCGGATCGCTTTCGACTCGACGACCGTCGCGCGAAACGGCGACGGCCAACAACATTTTTTGCCCGGTAAGCGATTCATGCTTAACGACCGAAGTCGCCGTGCCAATAACGAGCGCTTGTTGCATGAAATTTTACCTCACGGCTTATTCGTCATTCGGAGTCGCTGACAAATCATCAGGTCAACCAGAACGACGAAAAACAAAAACAAATAAAGCAAAACGACCACATCCAGGTGATAAAACAATTTATGGGCAATGCCGAACAGGTAACCGATCAAAACGAGGACCAAAAACAAACGGCTTTTGCCCGCCGATGAGCCGGTTTGAAGCATTTTGCGTATGGACGAAGGCCAACTGGCCCCAAAACACAAAAGCATACCAATTTCACACCAGCTCATATGGAACACGGTCGCCCAAAAATCGGGCCAATTCATGTCAAAAATCGTCATTTACCTTTCACAGCCTCACTGCCGACCATTCTCACTTGCCGAGAATATGAAGGCTTTCGACCATGGAACAACGGCGACTTCGTGTAAACGTAAGCGGACAGGTAATACCTTCTCCGGTCGGACCTGCTATGGAGTACGAACCGAAACCTTCGCCCCCGCCCCCGTTACCCGCCGTACTCGGTCCGTTCTTCACAAAGATCGTCGTGTCAAGGGCTTTGCCCATCTTGGTCATATTGACGACATTGTTCGAATGGATCATGGCCGTGTGACGGAAGCCGTGTTCCGAAACGCGCGCTCGTTCAATCGCTTCATCAACGTTACGGCAACGAACAAACGGCAGGAACGGCATCATCTGCTCGACCGGAACGAACGGATTTTCAAATTCCGTCTCGCCGTAAAGCATGAGAACCTCTTTCGGAACACTCTTGCCAATTCCCGCGGCGAGCACTTCGGCGTCTTTCCCCAAAAATTCCCGGCTCGGAGCATCGTGACGTCCGGCTCCTTCACCAACTTGCACAATTCCGCGCTGGGTCATCAGATCAACTTCACGAGCGTTTAACCGAACGGCTCCTGCCCGCTCCATGGCATCCATCATCTTATCGAATACCGATTCGACGACGAACACTTCTTTTTCGGCAAGACACAACAGGTTATTGTCATAAGCACCGCCCTGAATCATGCAGCGAGCCGCCCGATCAAGATCGGCCGATTCATCCACGACAACCGGAGGATTGCCTGGTCCCGCGACAATAGCGCGTTTCGACTGCGACATTGCTGCTTTAACGACTCCGGCACCACCGGTTACCACAAGCAAATTCACCAACGGGTGTTTGAACAGTGTATCGGCGGTTTGAAGTGTCGGCTCCACAATAACGCAAGCCAGATTGTCAATTCCATGTTCGGCATAAATCGCTTTATTGAATCGCTGAACTCCTTCAATGGCAACTTTTTTGCCACTAGGGTGCGGATTGAAAACAACCGTATTGCCCGCGGCGATCATATTGATCGAATTATTCGCGATGGTCGGAAGTGAATGCGTTACCGGTGTAACGGCCGCAATAACGCCAAAAGGCGCATGCTCAATCACGGTCAAACCGTAATCGCCGCTATAGACTTCACTGCTCAACGCTTCGACACCTTGCGCGTTGTATCCAACGTTCAAAAGTTTATCGATTTTGTGTTCCAATCGACCAATCTTCGTCTCCTGCATTTCCATGGTGCCAAGTTCGACACTTTGCTCAATACAGATGCGTCGGATATGTTGAAGAATCTGTTTACGCTCGGCTCTGGTACGCCGGGACAGTTCTTCGAAAGCGGCGCGCGCGGCGGCAACCGCGTCGTTCGCGTCGGAAAAGAGACCGTACTGACCTTTGTAATTGGCGCTTTGGGAACCGACTGCGTTGAGTGCCGCTCCCGACTGGCCCAACTTAGCCAACACTTCTTCAATAACGCTTCGGACAAGCGCTTCGTTGATCCCTTGCATGGTGATTCCTTTTATATTGTATTCTCTAATGGAAGTTTGTATTATAGTAGGGGGCAACACAATCAATTCAGTTTGACCGGCTGCCGTTGCACATGAACCGAGTCGATAATACCAATTGCGACTGCATCGACTGGAAGCGGTTTCGTCTCGGGCGTCATACGGGCACTCGAACCCTGAACAATCAGGACGTACTCGTTTTCACCCGCTCCCACCGTATCGACCGCGACCATGGTTTTTCCTGTGGTCACAAGGTGTTCGCGATCTTTTGCGTCAAGGACATACGGCTCGATCAGGAGAAGCTTTCGCCCCACCATCGACTCTGTTTTTTGGGTCGCGACAATCGAACCGATGACTTTGGCAATAAACATGACTCACCTTTTTTCCCTGATTTTAGCCAGCGTCTGTCTTGCGACAATAATTTCTTCGTTGGTCGGCACGATCCAGATTTTCGTCTGGCTCGCATCGCTTTCAATGGACGCTTCCGTTCCGTTGGCCGCAATGTTCTTGTCCGGATCAAGGACAATACCCAATTGCGACAGGTTGGCACAAACCTTTTGACGAATCTCCGCCTGCCGTTCGCCAATTCCGCCGGTAAAGACAATGACATCCGCTCCACCCAGTTCGACCAGAAACGCGCCCAAATAACGGCGAACGTCTCCGACAAACACATCGACGGCAAGCTTGGCACGCTCGTTGCCGCGATCCACTTCGGCCATCACATCCCGGAAATCGGAACTGATACCGCTCAAGCCAAGCAGACCACACTTCGTCGAAAAAATATCGAGCATCTCGTCAAGACTTTTTCCAAGCTTTTCCATCAAGTACGAAGTCACAAACGGGTCGAAATCCCCTATCCGATTGTTATTGAACAACCCGGTTTGGGCACTGCTTCCCATGCTTGACCCGCGACTCTGGCCATTGGCTATCGCACAGACCGAACTTGAACCGCCCAAATGACACGAAATCACGCGCAGGTCCTTACCGAAAATCTCTTTCGTTCGGGTCGCGATGTACCGGTGACTGGCTCCATGAAATCCGAATCGTTTGACGGAATACTTTTGAGCCCATTCCAGCGGAACGCCGTAATACCGGTTATGATCGGGTATCGTTTCGTGAAAACCGGTCTCAAACGCTGCCACAAGCGGAATATCAGGAAGCTGCTCTTCCAAAAGTCTCATTGCGCGAACGTACGGCGGATTGTGCGCCGGCATAACACGGTTCATCTCCTCCATGGCGTCCAGGAGCTCTTTCGTCACCCATTGAACACCGGAATAACCGTTAGCCAGGACCGCTTTAAAACCATTTCCCCCAACTTCATCAGGCGACGACAAGCAACCTGAATCAGGATCGGTCAATTGGGCAAGACACTGCCGAACCGCAACCGCGTGATCGGGGCCTTTGACTTCGACCTGCCGGGCCGTTTCGCCAATCGTCCCCGTACACAGACTCAACGGA